>CAZTFJ010000024.1:0-9643 GCA_964612255.1 uncultured Rikenellaceae bacterium
ATGGCTTCAATTACATTTTCGGGCATTTTAGCTACCATATCGGTGGCAATAAAACCAGGTGCAATGGCATTTACGGTTACCCCTTTTCGGCCTAACTCGCGTGCCCAAGTTTTGGTCATACCTATTAAACCAGCTTTGGTTGCAACGTAGTTGGTTTGCCCAAAATTACCATAAAGTGCTACAACTGAGGATGCATTAATTATTCTTCCGTAATTTTTATCAACCATATCCGGTGAGATAATTTTTGTACAATAAAACACTCCGGTTAAATTAACATCAATTACTTGTTGCCACAATTCTGGAGTCATTTTCTTAAGAGAGCTGTCGCGAGTAATGCCTGCATTATTTATCAAAATATCAATCTGTCCGTATTCTGCAACAACAGCTTTAGCCGCAGCGTCCACCTCATCGTAGTTTGCAGTATTTACCTTGGCAAAGGTTACCTTTTTTCCTTCGGATGTAAGCTTTTTGGCAAGTTCATTACCACGCGCCTCGTCCAAATCCCAAATGATGGTTGTTGCACCTTCGTCGGCAAATTTTACTGCTGTGGCTGCACCAATTCCTGCAGCACCACCAGTTATAATAGCCACTTTATTATCAAGCCTTTTCATATAAGTAGATTTTAGTTGGTTTTACAAGTTATTAACAAGAAGTATAGTTTACACAAACTGCGTATCATGCTTAAGCTTAGCTACACCCACAATACACGTTGTACCATCGGCACTTACAAGCGAGCAGTTTATAGTACCTATATGTTTATCGGTTCTTACCTCCAACACTTCGAAACGAGCCTCGTATTGCACTTCGACAAAAACAGGGGCAAAGAACTTCATTTCTTGCGATAAATAAATGGTTCCTTCGCCAGGGAAAAGTGTTCCAAACACTTTCGAAAAAATTGCTCCGGCCAAAAATCCGTGTACAATCGGCTTTTTGAAAATTGTTTTTGCTGCATACTCGGCATCAATATGAATTGGATTAAAATCGCCTGTTACCTCGGCAAATTTCAAAACATCATCCTGAGTAAACTTAACTGTGTGAGTATATGTATCTCCTTGTTTTATCATAGTAGCAAATTTTACAAACTCTTAGTTAACCTAAAAAATCGTTAAACCTTTTTAAGTATAATAGCAGTACCCATTCCACCGCCAATACATAATGAGGCCATACCAATATTTTTGTTGCTCCGTTTCATTTCATGTAATAAACTAACGGTAATGCGATTGCCCGACGCACCAATTGGATGACCAAGAGCAATTGCACCTCCATTTAGGTTACAAGTTTTGGCAAACCAATCGGGAGTAACGCCATGGTCGTTACAAAGTTGCTTAATAACTCCAAGAGATTGTGATGCAAATGCCTCGTTAAGTTCAAGAACTTCAATGTCTGAAAGTTTCATACCTGCTTTTTTCAAAGCATTAGCTATAGCCGGAACTGGCCCCATACCCATTATTGAAGGCTCAACACCCCCTTGGCCTGTTGCTACAATTTCTGCCAATGGAGTTAATCCATACTTAGCAACCGCTTCTTCCGATGCAACTAAAACAAACGATGCTCCATCGTTAATACCTGATGCATTCCCGGCAGTTACCGTTCCATCCTTTTTAAAAGCAGGACGCAATTTTGCCAACTTTTCAGGATTAGTTGAGCGATTTACAAACTCATCGGTATCGAAAATTACTGTTTCTTTGCGCGAGGCAACTTCAACGGGTACAATCTCATCTTTAAACCGACCAGCATCAATTGCGGCAGCTGCTTTTTGCTGCGATGCATAAGCAAATGCATCTTGCTCTTCGCGAGAAATATTATACTTGGCAGCAATATTTTCGGCAGTAATTCCCATGTGGTAGCCTTCAAATGCATCGGTTAAACCATCGATAACCATATGATCTACAGCTGATATATTACCCATTTTATAACCATTACGAACCGATCCGGGTAGCACAAACCCTGATCCCGACATAGACTCAGTTCCTCCGGCAAGAATAAGATTGGCATCGCCAGCCTTAATGCTGGTTACTGCATTAATAATAGATTTCATTCCACTACCACATATCATATTCACGCCATATGCAGGAACTTCAACAGGGATACCCGCATTAACAGCAGCCTGACGGGCAATACCTTGCTTTTGGCCTGCCATTAGAATATTTCCAACAATAACCTCATCGAGCTTTGCGGGGTCAATCTTTGTTTCGGCAAGAATATCTTTAATAACAACAGTTGCTAAATCGGCAGCAGAAACATTAGCAATTCCGCCCAAAAATTTACCAATAGCAGTTCTTTTAGCAGCAACAATAAACACTTTACTCATGATGTTAATTTTTTATGGGTTTAAGATCTTTAGAAATAATTAGTTTGGCTTCAGTAGCAGCCTGTACTTCTTCAACCGTAAATTCAGGATTAATTTCCTTTAAAACAATTCCCTCTGGGGTTATTTCCATCACCCCCATTTCGGTAATTATAAGGTTAACTTGACCTGCAGCAGTTAAGGGAAGGTTACATTCTTTCATAATTTTATGTTTCCCTTTAGCAGTATGCTCCATAGCCAATATTACTTTTTTGGCTCCAATAAGCAAATCCATAGCACCACCCATACCTGGGGTTAGCTTGCCGGGAATCATCCAGTTGGCAAGGTTTCCTTTTTCATCTACCTGAAGTGCCCCCAGTATAGTAGCATCAACATGCCCACCACGGATAATACCAAACGAAGTAGCACTGTCGAAGCACGAACCCCCAGGGCGCAAAGAAGCAAAACCTCCACCTGCATTCGATAAATTCTTATCCTCTGTACCCGGGGCAGGAGTGGGCCCAAGACCAATTAAACCGTTTTCGCTTTGTAAAATAACATCTACACCTTTAGGTATAAACTCTGGTACCACCGTTGGCAAACCAATGCCAAGGTTTACCAAGTCACCATCATTTAGTTCTAAAGCTGCTCTTCGGGCAATCGTTTCACGTATTTGTTGCTTATCCATAATATTATATTGTTTACAAAAAGGTATTAAATTGTGAGCTAATATAAACAAATTTATCCATAAAAGGAGGTGTAAATTCATCCACCATTTTAATCGATTTTGAAAATAAATTTCAAAATATTATTAGTGTGCTACAACTTTTAATACATCCATTAAAGTATTACATATTAAACGCTTATAGCACTTAGGGACTAACCCATTGAGATGAACCAATATGAAAATTGGTTAAATCTAGGCTTCTCGCTTATTACAAGAAATCGAACTAAAGAGCCATTGATTAATAAATCAACAACCGCTATTCTAAACATCTCACAGGGCTAATCCAGAAAATTACATTCTAACCCAACGCTAATTCCACCGCCTTCTCGGCATGGATTTTTGTTGTATTAAAGGTGGGAATATTTACATCGGAATCGGAAATAAGCAATGGTATTTCGGTACAACCCAGTATTACACCCTGGGCGCCCTGAGCCTCGAGTTTTGCAATTATATCAACATACTTTTGGCGCGACTCGGGTTTTATTTGGCCCTGCACTAACTCGCCATAAATTATGTTGTGCACCGTGTTTCTGTCCTCATCGTTGGGAATTAACGCTTTCATACCAAACTTTTCGTTTAGATATCCCTTGTAAAAATCGCGCTCCATGGTAAACTTGGTACCCAATAGGGCAATGGTATCAATGCCTCTTTCTGCAATCTCTTGGCCTGTAGCTTCAGCAATATGAAGAAACGGCACAGAAATGCTGTTCATTATGGCCTTCTCGCAAAGGTGCATTGTGTTAGTGCAAAGTACAATTATATCGGCTCCAGCACGCTCAAGTCGCTGGGCAGCATCGGCCATCATCATATCAAGTTCAGCCCACTTATCCTCATGCTGTAACCTTTGTATAGGGTCAAAATCAACGGTGTACATAATGTTTTTGCACGAGTGAAACCCACCCAGCATTTCGCGTACCTTACGGTTAGCCAGCTCGTAGTATACAACCGACGATTCCCAACTCATACCTCCAATAAATCCAATTGTTTTCATAGATAAAATAGTTACAGGGTTATTAAACCTTTACAAAGCTATATATACAATACGCTCAGCAAAAGGCTTTTTAATAAAGTTAGCCAAATATAATTATGATATTGGCCTAAACCAAACATTAGATATTTACACTATTTATGGTTAACATTATCTAATAGAATAAATTCTGTTTACCTTTGGGGGGTGAAGAATATTTTCCGCATACTACTGGCCTTATACTCAATAGCCGTGCTAGCAGCTTCAATTGCACCCTCAATGAGCATTGAGGCTGTTGATATACAAAACCATACCATTCGGTTAGACTACCTACTGCATGCTTTAGCATTTATAGTTTTCCCCATATCGGCCTTTATTGCATCTGGTTACAATTGCACCTCAAAACAGTGGTTCTTTCACTTAACCATTGCAACGTTGCTTGCTCTTGGTACCGAGTTTGTTCAGATATTTGTACCCAACCGAACCTTTAACCCTTTCGATATTATTTCTAACCTGCTGGGTCTTTCTATTGGTATTGTGGCCGCACGGATTTGGTGTCGCCAGCGCATAAAACATCAGAATAAAAACCTTACCATATAGCCCCCGAGCAAAAGCACGGGTAAAATCCAATTAATTTATTTTCACTACATTTGCGTCTATTTTTCAAGTTGTGTTTAGTATGGATAAAAGTTTTGTAAAGCTCTTTGAGCAAAGCATTAGGGGAAACTGGGATTTACCTGCTTTTAGCGATTTTAAAGGCGATACCCTAAAGTACAGCGATGTAGCAAGAAAGATTGAGAAGATTCATATCATTTTTGAGAAAACCGGTATTGTTCCCGGTGATAAAATTGCCCTAATTGGGCGAAACTCATCGAACTGGGCTGTGGCTTATCTGGCCTCAGTAACCTACGGCACAGTTATAGTCCCTATACTACCTGATTTTAAGGCTGATAATGTACACCATATCGTAAACCATTCCGACTCGGTGGTGCTATTTACTGGCGACCCTATTTGGGAAAATTTGGATGAGTCGCAAATGCGACAGGTTAAATGTATTATAACCCTATCGAAATTTGCCGTGGTGCATGAAAACACCCCTTTCTCTGTTAAAGATATTAGGGGGCAGGTTGATGCGTATTTTGCTGAAAAATATCCCAACGGATTTGGCCCCGAGAATGTGAGCTACTTCCACGATACCAATCCCAACGAAGTTTGCCTAATTAACTACACCAGTGGCACAACAGGATTCTCCAAGGGGGTTATGCTTCCCTACCGTAGCATGCGCAGCAATATGCAGTTTGCCAGCGATGTAATTCCTCTGGTTGCTGGCGACAACGTAGTTTCAATCTTACCACTTGCTCATACCTATGGCGCTGCTTTTGAGTTTATGTACGAGGTTACAAAGGGTTGCCACGTTCATTTTCTCACCCGCAATCCCTCGCCCAAAATAATATTAGAAGCCTTCGATGCTATAAAGCCAAAGGTTGTACTATCGGTTCCCCTAATCATCGAAAAAATTTACAAAAAGAATATTCTTGAGGCTCTAAAACGCCCATCGCTAAAGCTACTGCTTAAAGTCCCCGTGGTTGATCGACGAATTAAGCAGCTAATTTGTAAAAAGATATCATCCATTTTTGGCGGAAACTTTATTGAGGTAATTATTGGTGGTGCCGCCTTTAATCCAGAGGTTGAAGCATTTCTAAAAGATATTGGCTTTAGATTTACCGTAGGATATGGAATGACCGAGTGTGGTCCCATAATTGCATACGACTCATGGAAAACTACCCGGCTGTTCTCTTCAGGTAAAGCCGTTGTTAATATGGAAATAAAAATCGATTCGTCTGACCCAGAAAACGAGGCTGGCGAAATTCTAGTAAAAGGCGATAACGTAATGCTAGGTTACTACAAAAACGATAAGGCAACTAAAGAAGCATTTACCCCCGATGGATGGCTAAAAACAGGTGATTTAGGTCTAATAGATAGTGATGGATATCTTTTCATTAAAGGTAGAAGTAAGAATATGCTACTAGGCCCAAGCGGACAAAATATTTATCCCGAGGAGCTCGAAGCTATTATCAACAACCTTCCCTATGTTCAAGAATCGTTGGTAATAGAGCAGAATGGAAGGCTCACAGCACTTGTTTACCCCGATTTTGATTCAGCCGACAGAGACGGATTTTCTACAACCGACCTCGATAGAATAATGAATGACAATAAGGTTTTGGCAAACAAATCGCTGCCCAGCTACAGCCAAATTGCTAAGGTTCAACTATACCCCGAAGAGTTTGAAAAAACGCCCAAACGGAGCATAAAACGTTTTATGTATCAATCTGTAAATTAATTATGTAATGATTTCGAACGATGTATACTGCGTAATAATGGCCGGAGGTATTGGCAGCCGTTTCTGGCCGCTTAGCCGTTCAAGCAAACCCAAGCAATTCATCGACATATTGGGTACAGGAAGTTCCCTTATACAACAAACATACAATAGGCTTACCCGCTTTTGTAAGCCTGAAAACATTTTGGTTGTTACTGGCAGTAAATATTTTGACCTTGTTAAGGAACACTTGCCCGCGATTAAGGATAGCCAAATTCTGCTTGAGCCAATGCGAAAAAACACCGCACCATGCATTGCTTATGCCAATCAGATTATTTATAAACGTAACCCTAACGCCATTGTTGTGGTAGCCCCAAGCGACCACCTAATACTTGAACAAGAAAAATTTGGGTTAACAGTAAATAGCGCTATTGATTTTGCAACCAACCATGATGCTCTGGTTACCATAGGTCTTAAACCCAGTAGGCCCGAAACTGGATATGGATATATACAAATTAGCAAGCGCCCCAATAAATCAAACCAAAACCTTTACAAGGTTAAAACCTTTACAGAAAAACCCAACCTTGAACTGGCCAAAGTATTTGTTGAAAGTGGCGAGTTCTTCTGGAATTCTGGAATATTTATTTGGTCTATTAAATCTATTAATCGAGCCTTTGAACAACATTTGCCCGACATACAAACTCCATTTAAGGAACTAATCGGCGAACTAGATATTTCATCGGATAATCAGAGGGCAATAGAAAACATATACTCCGACTGCAAGAACATCTCGATAGACTATGGCATACTTGAGAAAGCAGACAATGTTTTTGTTATATGCTCTGAATTTGGGTGGTCCGATTTAGGAACCTGGGGATCAATGTACCAAAACTCAACTAAAGATAACAACCAGAACTCTATACTTAGCAATAATGTTATAACCTACGATGTTTCGGGCTCAATAATAAATGTGCCCAACAACAAACTCGTTGTAATACAGGGATTAAAAGATTACATTGTTGCCGAATCGGATAATATCTTGTTAATTTGCAAAAAGGAAAATGAGCAAGATATTAAGCAGTTTCAAAACGATGTCTTGTTAGAAAAAGGTAGTAAATTCATCTAATTACAATAAAAAAAGGAGGTCTGCAACGACCTCCTTTTCTTTATAGTATAATATGTGTTTCTAATACTCCCAAACATCATGCTCCCAGTTGAATATCTCGGATCTTATTCTTTCTGATTCCTGCATATTAGGCAATCCGCCAAATACATATTCCTGAATACGTCGGTTATTATGTACATTCGATTCTTGCACTATGTAAGAGCTGAATATTCTTTTGAAAAAGATATCATCAAAAGAGTTGCGCTGAGCATCGTTATTTGGATTAAACGCCGCTGTATTGGCCAGTACTGAACGGGCATGTGGATAATAAACCCAGAATAATCTTGTTCTCAGAGTTTCGCCCTGTAGGTTAAAGTCATCATCGGTAGCACCTTGGGGTATTCTGGTGTAAACCCTAATTGGGCATATGCCAATAATTCGAACGTGCATTGTAGAGTGTTGCTTATCGAAAAACCACTCCTCCTTTATTTCTAACTCTCTTATCTCGTTCCAACGAATCTGACCAGGAATAATAATGGTTGTATCACGGCCGGTAATAGGGCTCACATCTTTGCGCTCGGTGTCTTGAGCTTCGAGCTTAGCTAGAATTTGGTCGTAGGATATTAGAGCCGAGAATTCATCATCAACTCCAGCATCGTATGCATTAATCTCGTTATATTTAATAGCATCTAACAACCTTTGAACCAAGCTAGAACGATCGTACATCCGGCTAGTAGGGAAGTATAGAGGATGATTCATTCGCTGACGAAGATCCACTATTCTCCACACACGCTTTGTCCAAATCATATCGGCCTCACGAAGATGTGGGTAAGGCACTGGAATACGCTGCTTGATGGTTTCACGCTCATAAACCCCATCGTTAACCAACGGCTCTTTAATATCGCTCTGTGCATTAGCGGTTGTGGCTAATGAAATAAGGGCGATACCACAAATAAGGAAACTAGCTATTCTTTTCATAATCAAAAAAAATTATCGGATTCTGTACACTATGTCATTCAAATTACGCACTCTACCATCGGGGCCAACAGCTGTTACATCAATAATGTTTACTGTTTGACCACTGCGTAATCTGTCAATAAGCTGACGCTGCTCGTCAGTAATTAGCTGGCTATTCGATTGGGCTGTTTGTGTAAACCCACCTATTGTAGCCATAACGGTAAAACCTGTAATTTTGAACGATAAATCGAAATCGAAACCCATTGGCATTCGAGCTTCAACGGCCAATGAAGCTGCCAATTCGTTTTTATTCACAATTCTTGATGTAATGTTTCTCACAGCTGCAGTGGGATCCGGTACTTCACGTACTCTAAAGTTACGGGTTCCCATATTTCGGCGTTGACCTTCTATTTGGGCAAAAACGGTAACATTACATTCATTCCCTCTTCCTGGAATTACTTCAAAGCTATCGCCAATTTTACGAATTGTTCCTCCACCATCAACATTTACAGATAACTTGTCCATAGAAATACCAGGGATTGATATTTCAACGGGGTTCTCAACACCACGGTAAAATACATTCATCTTACTTGGCGAAACCACAACGTTAGGTTGAGCCACTTCGTACTCGTGCTCAAACGGACGCCTGAGTTTTGAGCCATCGGGCGCTGTTACCTCAAGTAAACCCGACCACTTGTTCAACCCTATCCTACTAGAACGTCTGGTAAAAATTCCACGGCCACCCTCCACGGGTAACTCCTCGTAAGAACCTACCATACGATACTCTTCGACCCCCTGATCGTTTAGGTACGACTCGTAATTACCAACATAAATTCGAGGTACCTGCGTTGTATCAGAAGCAGCAAGAAATATTTCAGCTTCGAACTCATTACCTTGGAAAATATAGCTCGATTTTGGAATAACAACAGCATCTAACTTATTTACCTTAAAATCGCCGGCGTCAACTTGCTGAAGCATATAACCTACCACTTCGGCCTCAACGTTAAGCACATCGAGCTGTATTTTGGTAAGTTGAGGGAAAACAGCAACCAACGGTATATGATCGAAACGAGTTGATTCCCAAGTATGTGGGGTACCATCTGCTGATGGTGGTGGGTCGTCGGTGTTTAGTATTGCATCGAGCGAGGTTATTAGCTGTTCGGCTGATTCAGAATCAATCAGACCCTTTAGATATTCGCGGTAATCGGCTAACTTTTGCTTAAGTTCAGCACCTTTTCCTCCACCCTCGGCTCCAATAAATACGTGTCCACTAACGTTTTTAT
>CAZTFJ010000024.1:9653-14295 GCA_964612255.1 uncultured Rikenellaceae bacterium
TTTCCGCTGATTTGGCCAGAATCTACTTCTTTATTTTCTAGTAGTGCAGGCGATTCCTCTGTTTCGGCAGTAACAACCGTTAATACTTTAAGGTCTTGTATATAGTCCACAATCTCCTGTGTCCTTCTTTTTATTTCGTCGGTTGTGTTTTTCCAAGGCTCAACCTTTGTAGGATTTACCGCATGGGCACTTTCCATTTGGTTGTAGAGGCGCTCGTTTTTTATAGTAAGACTTTTAGTGGTTTGTGACAAACCAGAGTCAACCAAAACAAAAGCATCGAGCACAGTAGCCGATACGTTTAGTGCCAACATTGCTGTAAGCACAAGGTACATCATACCTATCATTTTTTGTCTTGGTGTTTCTTTGCCGCCTGCCATAGTGTTGGTTTATTCTGTAGAATTATGCATTGTTAGACATAACATTCATAGCCGATAGCATATTGCCATACACTGTGTTTAGAGAGGCGATATTTTGATTTAACTTGGCCACTGAGTCTGCGTATTTTTCTGTTTCTTCGATTGAAAGGTTTAATTTTTTCATCATCGATTCAACACCTGCATAAACCTTTTGAGAGTCTTTTAATTTTTCGGATGTTCCCTGTAAGTGCAGCTCATGTGCTGCATTTAAGGCTGACATATTTTTATTTAAACGATCTAGCTGTTGTTGGTAATCGGTGCTGCTATTAGAAATAACTTCTCCGTTTACCTTCATAGCATCGGCAAGCTGCGAGTAAATAGTTGTTAGGCCAGTGGCCGATGTGCTCATTTGCTCTGCAACCTCGTTACCCGACTGTACCAGTCTATTTTTAATTTCATTTCCTGCTGCAGACAAACTTGCCTCTAAGCTACCAACAGATCTATCAACGCCACCTTTAAAATTATCTCCAACCTCCGAAACAGTTCCTGCTGTTTTCTGGAAACTTTCCGATAAAATATTAACAGACTCATTTAAAACTTGTCCACTGCCCTGATAGGTTTCTGCAAATCCTTGAACAGACTGGCTTGCCTTTTTGATATTCTCGGTATAAGTACTTGTAGCACTCGCTGCCTCAGAAATATCACCTAACTTAGAAGTAGTATCGCTAAGCTTGCTAAGGCCTTTACTAATCTTATCAAATAGTTCTGGACCTATTTCGGCATTCTCCAACATTTCGTTGAACTTCTCAGAAAATACAAGTCCTCCGCCTCCGGCAGATGCATAAACGGGTGCTCCTTGATTTCCTGCAGCAGGGGCTGCTCCACCTCCTCCTGATGTTGAGGCCACAACAGAAGTAAGAATCTCTTTCAAATCTTCTGGATTTAAACCTTCTAGACCTGAACTTTTTCGATACTTCCTAAGCTCCTCCTCATCTGACATTCCGGCTAACTCGGGATAAACTAAAGTCCAATCGGGTTCGTCGTGTAATGGTTCAAAAGCTGAAAAGAAAAAGATTACAACCTCAGTTGTCATACCAATGGTAAGCATTGTTCCTGCACCTGGCCAATACATGAGTTTAAACAGGGCACCTGTTAACACAAGTGCAGCTCCCCATGCATACAGGTACTTCATGAAGGTTCTCCACTTTTCCCCTTGTACTATTTCAGAAATATTAAATCCCATTGTGACGAATTGGTTAGTTAATTCTTTAGTTGTTAGAATATTATCAAGAACCGGTGTAAGTTCTCACACATCTAAAACCGATGTGAGTTTTGGCGCTATCTTGGTACTCGTAGCTCCTAACGCCAACCTGAAGATAATAGCCTATATCTTTCCAGCTACCTCCACGAATTACTTTTCTTTTCATAGCTGGAGGATCATTTGGTTTAGCGTTGTACTTATAATCGGGGTTCATATCATGCATAAAGATATATGCACTTTCGTCGAAGGCGTTGGCAGTCCATTCTGCAACATTACCAGCCATATCGTATAATCCATAGTCGTTGGGCTCATAGCTACCTACTGGCAGGCTATTGTAACCACCATCATCAACATAGTTTCCTCTTAGCGGTTTAAAATTAGCCAAGAAACAACCATCCATATTTCTGGTGTAAGGGCCACCCCAAGGATACATGCTATGATCGAGACCACCACGTGCAGCATATTCCCACTCGGCCTCGTTAGGCAACCTAAACTCAGGAACAGGAGGTAAACCACTTTGCGCATAGAACTTATTGAGGTACTGCGTACGCCAAATGGCAAAAGCATATGCTTGTCTCCAGGTAACGCCTACTACAGGGTAATTATCGAATGAAGGATGCCAGAAATAATTAGCAGTATAAGGTTCGTTGTAAGAGTAGCTAAAATCGCTAATCCATGCTAATGTATCGGGATAAACGTTCACTTTATCTCTAATGATAAACGACGAACGATTGGTTACGCGGACAGGAAGACCCATCTGGTTAATAATTTCGGCGTTCTCTTCGTACGAGCCCGTTTCAAAATTCCATCTGTTTTTCTTTTTGGCTGCTTGCTGAAGGTCAATCCAAAAGAACTCATAGTTTAGCTTGCGGGTGTCAATCTCCTTACGGCTATAAAACCGCTCATCTTCGGGATAATACATCTGGCTGAGAATTTCCTGTTGCTCCTCGTCCATATGGTCAATGGGTATATCCCAAACCAGTACTGGTGGGTTTATGGGATTACCAAACTCATCTTCTTGGATAGAAAAGTCTTCAATTTGCTCGCTAAGCAACCTTCTGGCAATGGAATCGCGCACGTAGTAAACGAACTGACGATACTGGTTGTTGGTGATTTCGGTTTGGTCCATCCAAAATGCGTCAATAGAAACGGTTCTTGAAGGCGCATTCACCGTCCAGGTAATATCTTCGTCGTTATTTCCCATTGTAAATGAGCCCATAGGAACGAAGACCATACCGTACGGTGTAGGATCTTGATATCCCTTTCGGCCAGGAACTCCAGTGAGTTCACCATTCTTTCCAGGACCACAACTGCTAACAATTGCAGCAAGAACAACTATAAATACAAGAAGATTTCTCATAACACTCCGATTATTAATTGCAAATAACGTAAAATATTTTTAAAAATTCTTAACAGCTTATAAAAATCTGATGCTTTTGTATTGTTGAGGCGCACGTTCCTTTTTAAGCGAAAAGCAGTACCCCAACATTAGCTCATGCGATCCATTGTTAAACCCACTAATTTCGGAGGTTGAAAGATCGTAAGCATAACCAACTCTTAATCCCGAAAATAACTCTAACCCAACCATTCCTGTAACAACTTCGCCTACACGATATGAAACGCCACCCCAAAACTTTTTATTGTATATAAAATTAACACCAGCCGTTAAATGGTTTACCTTCAGGTCGGTACTTATTATAACTGAAGGGTTTAACTCCCATGCTTTGTTGGGTAACTCCAAAAAATAACCACCCGTTACATAAAAATGCCTGCGATATATGCTGGGAAAACCCTTAATTATTTCAGCCGATCCCCTTAAATGGGTTGCAGATAATCCAAAGAACATCTCCTCGTTGTGAAAATATATCCCTGCGCCAAAATCGTAATTCACAGAACTTTCTTCCTGCATAGGGACTGAGTTATTATCGGGACCCAAGGCATTAGGAAAGTTCCAATCTGGTTTTAAGGTGTTGTTTATGAACTTGCCATTTAACCCAAAAGCCAACTTGCCAACGCCCTGTATGGAAAACCTTACGGCATACGATAAATCAACAGCAATATCATCGTTAAAGCCAAACTGATCTTGCATAACATTTAAGCCTATACCACTTGATAAGCCAAATGGGCTAATTGCTGCATCTAGGTTTACAACGCTTGTTACTGGGGTTCCCTCTCCGAAGTTCATCCATTGCTGCCGGTGAATTGCTGTGGCACAAATCATCCCGCTACTACCTGTGTAAGCAGGATTTATGGTTATTTGATTGAACACATTATGGCTAAGCAGCGGTTCCTGCTGAGCCAACACGCTCAATGTGGAGAACATCAATAAGGTTATTAAAAGTCTTTTCATTAACTACAGACTAATTCCTTTGTATTAATGACAATTGTACTAGTAGGTAAAGTAAATAAAAAAAAAAAACTCCAACAAACTTTATTAACAATTATCTGTTGATAAACCAGAAATGTATGCTTTGGGCTTATACTACAAAAAACTTGATAATGTTTCTTTATTCCCAATTTTTTTACATTACATCCTGATTATCTGATAGTTTAATTCCCTAAGTCTATTTAATTCTATTCCAAACCCGCATCCATCTGTCGGGAACATCACCTTGGCTTGCCCGCTGATAATCTACTCTTGAACAGGCAACAATGGTAGTTTCTCCTCCCGTTTTGGATGTACCGGGCAGCTCAAACCACCACAAATCGGTAAGTGTATTTTGAATAAATACCAACTCAATGTTAGGGATGGGGCTTTTAATGTAAAATCTTTTTATGTTATTCCCGCTGGCTTCGTAGGGTGGGTATTTACCCCTGGCATTGAAACCGTCGATAAAGTGCCACACAATATGCGCAGCCAAGCTGGCGCTTTGGCCTAATGGATCATTATCTGTATTTAGCTCAAACAAGCCAAAAACCTTAGCTTTGCTTGTTACTCCGGCGTAACGCCCTACCTGGCAAATCTCTTCGGCATAAAACCCACTGGGCGAGGGGCACACCACCCCAGTTCAGTCGCTTCGCCTAA
>CAZTFJ010000025.1:0-14127 GCA_964612255.1 uncultured Rikenellaceae bacterium
TACAAGTAATTACATTTATGTGAGTTGTGTTGCTGCAAACCAAACAAAAAAATCTTAAATTGTTTAATAAAAAATCTTAACTATGAATCCAAAGGTAAGTATAATAATGGGTAGCGCATCCGATATGTCGGTTATGGAAGATGCCTGTAAAATTCTTAACGATCTAAAAATTCCCTTTGAGGTGAATGCGCTGTCGGCGCATCGTACTCCCGATCAGGTTGCCGAAATGGCACGAAATGCCCATAGCAGGGGAGTAAAGGTATTTATTGCTGGTGCTGGTGGCGCTGCCCATCTCCCCGGCGTTATTGCAGCTTTCACCCCAATTCCTGTAATTGGAGTGCCTATTAAGGCTTCTATTTCTATCGATGGTTGGGACTCTATCTTGTCAATACTACAGATGCCCGGCGGAATACCCGTGGCAACTGTTGCGCTTAATGGCGCTCGCAATGCTGGTATTTTAGCTGCTCAAATTATTGCCACTGGCGAGAAAGATGTTTTCGAAAGAGTGCAATCTTTTAAGGCAGACCTAGCTCAAAAAGTTGTATCGGCCAATGCTGAACTTGCCAAGGTTAAGTTTGAGTACCGAACTAATGGGTAATGAATTATCCTGTAGGTAAATATAAAAGTGTTCGCAGCAAGAGTGCAGCCATATCAATAGTTGCTCTTTTGCTGCTAGTTTTTTTTTACCAACCGCTTTTTGCCGATTTTCCCGAGGAACAACCTGGCTCTCGCGCAGCAGCGCTTGGGTATTCTGTGGTGGCAATCCCCGATGGGTGGTCGGTTTTTTATAATCAGGCGGGATTGGCATATCAACAAAATGCTTGGATTGGTGCACACCACGAAAATAGGTTTATATCGCCCGATTTAAGCTTTAGCGCTTTGGGGGCGATACTGCCAGTAAAGGTTGGAGCCGCAGGGCTATCGGTTAAAAGGCTTGGGTTTAGCGAGTTTAGCCAAAATAAGCTAGGCTTGTCGTTTGGTATGATGCTGGCACCAAATTTTAGCGCAGGTGTTCAACTTAACGCCCATCATGTTTACATTGCAGGCGAGTATGGTAGTGCAATGGTGCTTTCTGCCGAGGGTGGTATAATATATAGCCCAACCAATAATTTGCAAGTAGGGTTTCACGTGGTTAACCCAACTCGAAGCAAATTGTATGAGGATGAACGAATTCCCACCTTACTTAATTTGGGTTTAGCCTATAGAATTGGCGGAATGGTATTGATTTCATCGGGCGTTGAGAAAAATCTTGATGCTGACTTTTCTTTTAAGGGGGGCGTTGAATTCGAACCCATTAAAAGCCTTGCTTTTAGAGTAGGTGTGGCATCAAAACCATCGTTAATTAGTATGGGTGTTGGTTATCAAATATCTTCTATTCATATCGATTTGGCATTCTCACGTCATGAAATAATGGGCTACACCCCTCACTTCTCGTTATCGTATGTTTTTGGCTCAAAGACAAATTCTGTTCAACCAGAATCAGATAAGCAATGATATTAAAGCGGATAATATCTTTTTGCATCGTTTTTTTTGTTGGCATATCGTTGCTTTGTAGCCAAAATGTTGAATATGATCCGCAAAGTATTATATCCGATATAATTGAAGAAATTGTTGCCAATAGCGAGGACGAGAATATTGATGTGGATGCTCTGGCCGACGATTTGATTTTCTATTCCGAGCATCCTATTAACATAAATACTACTACTGCTGATGAGCTGGGGCGGCTAATTTTTCTTTCCGATTTTCAAATTCAGGCGCTGATTGGTTACGTAAAAGAGCATGGCGGTATGAAATCTATTTACGAGTTACAGCTGGTTATTGGTCTCGATTATTCCGATATCAGACGGTTAATGCCTTTTGTTGTAGTGAGCGAGGCAGAGGGCGAAAGCAATCGTAAGCCATTGCTTAAATATGGTAAGCACGATTTATTCCTGAGGGCACGCTCGCTAGTTGAAACACCAGAAGGATATACTTTACCACCTGAAAGCAATCCCGATGTATCAAGATATGCTGGCGATAAGCTGGGGTTGTACACTCGTTACTCATATTCAACAAGGGGGGGATTTCAGGTTGGGTTTGTGGGTGAGAAGGATCCTGGTGAAGAGTTTTTCCAAGGTTCAAATCCCTATGGGTCCGATCACTACTCGGCGCATCTTCAGCTATCCAATTTGGGAAACTTAAAAACTTTAGTGGTTGGCGATTTTAATGCAGAGTTTGGTCAGGGTTTAACCTTTTGGAACTCTATGGGGTTTGGTAAATCGCCCGATCCTATGAGTGTTAGAAAAAGGGCTCGTGGTATAAATCGTTCGAGTTCAACCAACGAGAATGAATTCTTACGAGGGGTTGGAACAACTGTTACGTTGGGTAAGTTCGAATTTTCTGCCTTTGGTTCATATAAAATGATTGATGCCAATATAGTTGATACGCTTATCGATGGCGATTACTACTACACTTCTCGGCCAACTAGCGGTTTGCACCGAACGGATAACGAAATTGCAAATAAGAAAACGTTGGGAGAGATGGTGGCTGGGGGTAATGTAAATTTTGCTTACAACAATTTTCGGGTTGGCCTTACAGGTTCTTTTGTAAATCTCGATGCTCGCTACGATGCTCCCAATCAGCCTTACAAGTATTTTGAACCTCCCCTTGAAAACAGAACAAACCTTGGCCTCGATTTTAACTATGGTTTGGGTAGCCATTTGCTTTTTGGTGAGGCTGCTACAACTTTAGGGTACGGTAGCGGAATAGTTTCTGGCGGATTGTTCCGCTTGCATTCGCTGGTAACCATGTCGGTGGTTGGGCGATACTACCAAAAGGATTACAGTACATATTACACAGGTGCTTTTGCCGATGGCTCTGGGGCAGCAAACGAAAGTGGCGTGATGGTAGGCTTGCGGGTTCTGCCATACCAGCATTGGCAAATTAGAGGGTATGTGGATGCTTTTCAGTCGAAGTGGCTCCGGTATGGTGTGAATGCACCCTCCTATGGGCGCGATTATTTGCTCGAAGCAACGTATAGCCCACGTTCGCGGCTAAATTTTTTGCTTCGTTATAGGCTTAAACAAAAAGATAAGAATTTTCAGCCCGATGATAGCCAAATTGTTAGCGTAACCCCTTATGTTCAACAATATTTACGCTTCCATTTATCGTATAACCCCACGCACGAAATTCAGCTTAAAAGCCGAATTGAGTTCTCTTGGTACAACCAAGAACTTATGCCAGCCGAAACAGGTGCTATGGTGTATCAAGATGTTTCGTATCGTCCCAAACGCCTGCCCCTTACACTAACTGCTCGTTTTGCTGTGTTCGATACCGATTCGTGGAACACCCGAATTTACGCCTACGAGAACGACGTGCTATACTATTTCTCAATCCCGGCATACTATTCTCGTGGTTCGAGGGTTTACCTGTTAGCAAAATATTCAGTAGGAAGTAATGTTGATATTTGGGTTAGGGTGGCGCAAACTTTTTTTGCCAATCAGCAGGAGTTGGGGGCGGGTCTCGATAGAATAGACGGTTCTACCCGAACCGATGCTCGGATACAAATTCGTTTCAAATTTTAATCTATTTCATCTATGGACTGGACACATCAAATATTTGAGCAGAAAGCCATTTTGTACCCACTAATCATTATTAGTACAATGTTGGTCTGCTTTTTTCTTATTAGAATAATTCGCAGCCTGATGAACAGAAGTATAAGAAAGGCATCTGCCCTGCTTAAGGTAGATCCAACAAAGTATGCTTTTCTTAAAAATACTGTTAGCGTTGTTATTATTACTATTGGAGTAGTAGTAGTCTTTCAACTAATACCAGAGTTGCGTAAGCTTGCTGTGCCCCTTTTTGCAGGAGCTGGAGTGTTAACTGCTGTAATAGGTTTTGCTTCTCAGCAGGCTCTTTCAAACATAGTAGGCGGAGTTTTTATCGTTATGTTCAGGCCATTTCGCGTTGGCGATTTAATTAGAATTGGCAATCTACATACAGGAACAGTTGAGGATATTACTCTTAGGCATACCATTATTCGTGATTTTGATAACAGACGAATAATTGTGCCTAACGCAATAATGAATAACGAGGTGGTTGAGAATTCCAACATCAATGATGAAAGGGTTTGCGTACGATTTGAGGTGGGTACAGCTTACTCCTCCGATACGGATAGAGCCCTAGAAATACTTCAGAAACTGGCAGAACAGCATCCTCTTTCTATCGATTTAAGAACTAGCGTTGATAAGGATAATGGAGTTCCCAAAGTACGTGTAAGGGTGGTTAATCTTACCGATTCTGCCGTTGTGCTTAGGGCTTGGATTTGGACAGCCAATCCCGACGATGGTTTTGCGGTTCGTTTTGATATGTATAAAGATATTAAAAAGCGGTTTCAAGAAGAGGGAATTGAAATTCCTTTCCCTCAAAGTGTAGTGCACTTAAGAAATGAGCATAAATAGAATAATTCTGATATGGAGAAAAAAAACTGGGTAAGGCCAAAAAAACAGCTAGGTCAGCATTTTTTAAACGATAAAAATATTGCGAAACGAATTGTCGATAGCCTTTCGGCTCAAGAGGCTGATGCCGTTCTTGAAATTGGCCCGGGAATGGGTGTGCTTACCGGTTTGCTTCTCGATCGGTTTGAGGATAAGTTTTATGCCGCCGATGTGGATCAGGAATCTATTGATTACCTAAAGGATTTTCTTCCAACACTGGAGAATCGTTTGCTTTATGCCGATTTTTTAAGATTCGATTTGTCTCAAATCTCTAGCGGTAAAATGGCAATAATTGGGAACTTCCCTTACAATATTTCGTCGCAAATATTTTTTAAAGTGCTAGAGAATAGAAATAAGGTAACCGAGGTGGTTGGTATGGTGCAGCGCGAGGTGGCGCAACGCATTTGCGAACCGCCAGGGTCAAAAACATACGGTATTTTAAGCGTGTTGCTGCAGGCTTACTTTAATATTTCATATCTTTTTACCGTTAGCGAAGGGGTGTTTACGCCTCCTCCAAAGGTAAAGTCGGCAGTAATAAAATTAACACGCAATGATACACAGACCTTGGCCTGCGATGAGAAATTATTTGTGCGCGTGGTGAAAGCCGGATTTAATCAACGGCGTAAAACGTTACGAAATTCAATTCGATCTGGTTTCCCCGGCTTTTCAGGTGAACATCCAGTGCTCGATAAGCGTCCCGAGCAGCTGGGCGTTGAGGAGTTTGTAGCGCTAACAAATTACGTTTCAACCCAACAGCCTTAGCCTTTCTTGTTTATTGCTTCAACTGGGCTTAACCGCGAGGCTTGCCAGGCGGGGGCAAATCCCGACGCAACCCCAATAACAGCCGATATCATTAGGCCTAGTCCTATGTTGCTAGTTGTTAGGGTAATAGTGAACTCAGAAACGTTTGAAACAATTGTTGTTCCAATAAATATAAAAAGCAGACCAATAATACCTCCCATTACCGAAAGCAATACCGATTCGTAAAGAAACTGAACCAGTATAAAACTATTTTTGGCTCCCAATGCTTTTTGTATGCCAATTATATTTGTGCGCTCTTTAACCGATACAAACATAATGTTTGCAATCCCAAATCCGCCAACTAGAATTGAGAATCCCCCAATAATCCAACCAGCTAAATTTATCATTTTAAAGATATTGTCAATCCCATCTTTTAGGGTACTTACCTGATTGAGAGCAAAGTCATCATCTTCAATTGGTTTTAGTTTTCTTGCACTTCTCATAATGCCTCTTAGCTCGTCAATCAACTCTTCGGCAGGGATGCCCGTCTTTGCCTTTACCATAATGGTGGGGCCAACCCTTCTGAAATCAATTAGCGATCGGGCAAAGTTGGCTGGTATTATTACCACCTCGTCATGGCTCTGGTCGCCTATGGCCGATTGACCTTCCTTTTCAAGAACCCCAATAACTTCTACCTTATAACCATTAAGCTTTATGGTTTGGCCAACGGCATTTTGCCCAGCAAATAGTTCTTGCCCTAGTTGATGCCCAATTACGGCAACTCGCCTTCCGTTATTAAGGTCAAGAGGCGAGAGGTATCTGCCCGCTTGTATGTCAAAAGAACGAATAACTTCATAATTATCAGTTACGGCAATGGTAGTTGTTTGAGGGGCCGAATTTCTATCGAATGCAACCAGGGTGTTAAACCCCACCATGAATGAGCTTGTCTCGGCAAGTATGCTACTGGTTTTTATAACCTCTAAATCATCGAGCGACGGCTGAGGGCGGTTCATATACTTCCACCAAGGGTACTCGCCACCCATTGCCCAGGGCCATTTTTGCACGTAAACTACATTGTCGCCCAACGATGCTAGGCTGTCGCGTACGTTGCGCTCCAGTGAGTCGAGAATGGTGAATACAGAGATAATGGCAAAAATCCCTATGGTTATTCCAAATAGCGATAGGAAAGTACGCATTTTGTTAACCGTAATGGATTGTAGCGCAAAAGCCATACTCTCTCGGGTAAGCTTTATGAAAATAATTATTGGCTTGAGGGGTTTCATCGTTGTGGTTGTATGCTTATCAATTTTTTATGACGATTTTGTATAACAATTGCCAAAGGTAAAAAGCCTATTTAAAAAAACGACACCAATTTGTTAATTTAGCTCCAATTAAGAGTGATAAATTCGAAGCTTTTAGCCATTTTTGTATCCTATAAGTAAAAAAACACGCCCAGGGTACTGGGTGGGTGTAGTTAAGGTATTGAATAATAGTGAAATGAAACAAGTTAAAACGGCGCTAATCTCTGTTTATCACAAGGATGGACTCGATAACCTTGTACAGCAGCTCAACAAGTTTAATGTTAAAATATACTCTACTGGTGGAACTCTAAAATATATAGAGGATTGTGGAGTACCTGTTGAGGCTGTTGAGAATCTTACTAGCTACCCCTCAATTTTGGGAGGACGAGTAAAAACTTTGCATCCAAAAATATTTGGTGGTATTCTGGCCCGAAGGGGTAATGAGAATGATTTGTTTCAGCTGCAAGAGTATAGTATTCCCGAAATTGATTTGGTGGTGGTCGATTTGTATCCTTTTGAGGATACCGTGGCCAGTGGTGCTAGCGAACCCGAAGTGATTGAGAAAATTGATATTGGCGGAATATCGCTAATTCGTGCAGCAGCAAAAAATTATCGCGATGTGCTTATCGTTTCATCTCGTAGCCAATATGCCGAGGTAGTAAGCATTCTTGAAAATAACAATGGTGCTACATCTATTGATGATCGCAAGCATTTTGCTATGGATGCGTTTAACGTATCGAGTCATTACGATACTGCTATTTTTAGCTACTTTGCGGGTAACTCAACTCCTAATGCCTTTAAAATTAGCATACCCCAAAGCAATGAGTTGCGCTATGGGGAAAATCCACACCAAAAAGGGATATTTTATGGTAGTTTAGGCGAAGCGTTTACCCAGCTGCATGGCAAAGAGGTGTCGTATAATAATTTACTTGATATTGATGCTGCTTTAGCTCTTATCGCTGAGTTTGAAGAGCCCACTATAGCCATTTTAAAACATAACAATGCTTGTGGCCTTGCCACGCGCAGTACGCTAGTTCAAGCTTGGATCGATGCCCTTGCTGGCGATCCTGTTTCGGCTTTTGGTGGTGTAATAGTTGCCAATAGAGCTATTGATGTTGCCACGGCCGAGGAGATGAACAAGTTGTTTTTTGAGGTAGTTTTGGCTCCCGAGTACGATGATAAATCGTTAGAACTGTTAAAATCAAAAAAGAACAGAATTATTCTTAAAACCAACGATATAAAACTGCCCGAGATTCAGTACAGAAGTATGGTTAACGGTGTGCTGGTTCAGGATAGAGATGTTAAAAGCGAAACTGCTGCCAATATGAAACCTGCTACGCAAAAACAGCCAACAGAGCAGGAGTACACCGATATGGTTTTTGCCAATAAAATAGTTAAGCACTCCAAGTCGAATGCCATTGTGCTTGCCAAAAATCAGCAGCTTATTGCAAGTGGTGTTGGGCAAACATCAAGAGTAGATGCGTTGAAGCATGCCATTGCAAAGGCGAAAAGTTTTAACTTTGACCTGAACGGTGCGGTTATGGCCTCCGATGCCTTTTTCCCGTTTGCCGATTCGGTTGAGATAGCCTCTAGCGAGGGGATTAATGCAGTAGTTCAACCTGGAGGTTCAGTGCGCGATCAGGAGGTGATTGATTTCTGCAATCAGGCAGGTGTGGCTATGGTTTTTACTGGTACCCGTCACTTTAAGCATTAGTAAGTTAATATCAACATATATACAATTTTGAAATGGGACTATTTTCATTCTTCACGCAGGAGCTGGCCATTGACCTTGGCACTGCAAACACCATAATTATTTACAACGATAAAATTGTGGTTGACGAGCCCTCTATTGTGGCGCTCGACCATAGCACCGGAAAGTTAATTGCCATTGGCGAAAAGGCACGCCAGATGCATGGTAAAACGCATGAAAATATCAGAACAATCCGCCCGCTTCGCGATGGTGTTATAGCCGATTTTAATGCTGCCGAGCAGATGATTAGGGGGATGATTAAGATGATTAACACCAAGAATAAGCTCTTTACCCCATCGTTGCGTATGGTGGTTTGTATTCCAAGTGGTAGTACTGAGGTTGAAATTCGCGCGGTGCGCGACTCTGCCGAGCATGCTGGTGGCCGCGATGTGTATATGATTTACGAACCTATGGCTGCATCAATTGGTATTGGGCTGGATGTGGAAGCCCCCAGCGGTAGCATGGTGGTAGATATAGGGGGTGGTACTTCGGAGATTGCCGTTATAGCTCTTGGTGGTATTGTTTGTAACAAGTCGGTTCGTATTGCTGGCGATGCGTTTACCGCCGATATTCAGGCTTACATGAGGCATCAGCATAATATTAAAATTGGTGATAAAACTGCTGAGGATATTAAAATTGCAGTGGGTTCGGCACTACCCGATTTGGAGAATCCTCCTGCCGACTATATTGTTCGAGGGCCAAATCTAATGACCGCCTTGCCCATTGAAATTCCCGTATCGTATCAGGAAATTGCCCATTGCCTCGATAAGTCAATATCAAAAGTTGAAACCGCTATACTTAGCGTGTTAGAACAAACTCCTCCCGAGCTATATGCCGACATTGTTCAAACGGGTATTTATCTTGCAGGTGGAGGCGCATTGTTGCGCGGCCTAGATAAAAGGCTTACCGATAAAATTAATATTCCGTTCCACGTGGCAGAAGACCCATTGCATGCCGTGGCAAGAGGTACTGGTATTGCTCTTAAGAATGTGGATAAGTTCCAATTCTTAATGCGCTAGTTTAAATTGTGAAAATCGATAATCTAGTCTAAAACTATGAACAGCATTCTGCGATTTATCGTAAGACATCAATTCTTTTTACTGTTCCTTGTTTTAGAAACGTTTTCGTTTTGGCTTTTGGCAAAGCACTCGTTCTATCAAAGCACCAAGATTGAGGATGCAAGCAGAACCATTATGGGTGCTGCCAGCCAAAAAATCAGTAAAACTACAGATTACCTGCATCTAGCAGAGGTAAACAGCCAGCTAGCTCAAGAGAATTTGAGATTGCGTAATAATTTGGCCGCACTGAGCACCAAGTATGAAATCCTTAAAGTAAAATTTGGTGACACTATTGTTCGACCAAATTATACCTATTCGCTAGCCAAGGTAATAAATAACTCTGTGAATAAGCAGTATAATTATTTAACGCTAAATGTTGGCGAACTCGATGGAGTGTATAAGGAGATGGGCGTTGTGTCCAGTCAAGGTGTTGTTGGCATAGTTGCTGGCGTTTCGCCACACTTTAGTACGGTTATTTCGTTGCTGAACATTGACCTTAAAATTTCTGCCAAGCTAAAACGTACAAACTTTTTTGGTTCCCTATTCTGGGATGGCCACAACTATCGGGAGGTTTTGCTAACCGATATCCCTCAGCACGTTCCTGTTAGTATTGGCGATACTATAGTAACCAGCGGATTTTCATCAATATTTCCTGCTGATATTGAGATAGGAACCGTGAGTGAGGTTAGTGGTAAGGGTCATAATTTTCATAATATAACAATTAAACTTTTTGTCGATTTCAAGCAGCTAAATACTGTGTGGGTGGTTGGTGCCCAACTTAAGGATGAGCGAGAAGCTTTGGAAAGTGGTTCAAATGAATGATAAATGGTAAAGTATTTTATACGATACGGTATTCTGTTTGTCGTGCTAATTTTAGCACAGGTATTTGTATTTAACAATATTCAGATTAGCGGATACATAAATCCATACATTTATGTGTTACTAATTTTGTTGTTGCCATATGAAATACCAGGTTGGGCACTATTGCTAATGGGACTTTTAGTAGGTGTTTCTGTTGATACTTTCATGAATACATACGGAATACATTCATCTGCAACTTTGTTCTTGGCTTTTCTTAGGCCATACGTATTACAAGTATTAGCCGATAGAGATGACATTGACCGAAAAGGAAGTCCATCAATAACAAGTAGTGGTTTGGTATGGTTTCTTAAGTACGTTACTATTTTAGTTTTTGCTCATCACCTCATGCTATTTTTTATCGAATCATTTTCCGTTCTTGATTTCTTCACTACGCTTTGGCGTAGCGTGTTAAGCACGTTAACCACTACGGCTTTTATTGTTATTATTATGCTCCTCTTTAAACGTAACTGATATTAATACAGGGTATTGCTTTGCAGACGGTTAGCACAGATAGGCGTTACACTATTGCTGGAATAATCATATTGATATTTCTAGTAATTGTAATCCGTTTGTTTCAAATTCAGGTGATTGAACATTCTTACCGTATGTCGGCCAGCAACAATGTGCTCCGATACATCACACAGTATCCTGCTAGGGGATTAATTTACGATAGAAATGGGGAGCTTCTCGTTCACAATAAGGCGGCCTACGACTTAATGGTTATTCCTCGCCAGGTTCAGGCGTTTGATACTGCTGAGTTCTGCAGTATTTTAGAGATATCAAAGGAACAGCTTGATAATAGTTTGAGCGAGGCTCGGAAGCACTCTTCGTTTCGCCCATCACCTTTAGTACGACAACTTTCTGCAGAGGGCTATGCCGTTTTACAGGAGAAACTCTTTAAATACCCTGGGTTCTACGTCCAGCCCCGCACCTTAAGGGCCTATCCTCATAATATAGCTTCACATCTACTGGGTTATGTGGGTGAGGTGGACGAACGAGTTATAAGCAACAACTCGTATTACCGTATGGGCGATTATATTGGTATAAGTGGATTGGAACGAACCTACGAGGAAGAGTTGCGAGGGAAAAAAGGCGTGAATGTTTATTTGGTTGATGTACATAACAGGATAAAAGGATCTTATGCCGAAGGGAAGTTCGACACTGTTGCTGTGCTCGGGAAAAATATCACTGCAACTATTGATGTTGAGTTACAGAAATACGGTGAGCAGTTAATGAAAAATAAAATTGGTGGCATTGTAGCACTCGAGCCTTCTACAGGTGAGATTTTAGCTATGATTTCTAGCCCAACATACAACCCCGATTTACTTGTTGGACGACCACGAACTTCGAATTTTAGGATGCTCGAGAGGGATACCTTAAAACCTCTTTTCAACAGGGCTGTTATGGCTATGTACCCTCCTGGTTCTACATTTAAGGTGGTAAATGCACTAATAGGGTTGCAGGAGAAGGTGGTTACGCCTAATACTAAGTATCGATGCGATGGAGGCTACTGGGTAGGCAAGGGGGTTGGATGCCATAGCCATTTTTCCCCCACAAACTTTTTGCAGTCTATACAGTTTTCATGCAATACCTACTATTGCCATGTTTTTCGGAATATAATTGATAAGCCTAGCTTGGGAGGGGTTGAGCAGGGGTTTACTGTATGGAAAAACCATGTAGGGTCATTTGGGTTTGGTAAGAGGTTAAATATTGATCAACCCAACGAGCTAGCTGGCATTGTGCCAAGTATCGATTTTTATAACAGGTATTTCAGAAAAGGAGGATGGAGCTCCCTTACCATATTGTCGCTTGCAATAGGGCAAGGTGAGCTGGGTGCAACACCTCTGCAAATGGCTAATATGACAGCAGCCATTGCCAACAGAGGGCATTATTTTACTCCACATTTGGTGAAAAGTATCGAGGGTAATAACGCCATAGAACCACGCTTTACTATCCCTCATTACACTACCATAGACTCGGTATGGTATAAGTATGTGATTGAAGGTATGCATTTGGCCGTACACGGTGATCAGGGAAGCACAGCCCGTATTGCCGCAATACCGGGTATTGAGATGTGTGGAAAAACAGGCACATCGCAAAATCCCCATGGGAAAGATCACTCCGTATTTGTGGCCTTTGCACCAAAAGATAACCCCAAAATAGCTATTGCTGTGTATGTGGAGAATGCTGGTTTTGGAGGTACTTGGGCTGCTCCCATTGCAAGCTTAATGATTGAGAAATATTTAACGGGTGAGGTAAAACGAACCTGGCAGGAACAACGAATTCTTAATGCAATATTATTAGACCCACGTGAGGAGAAGAAATAATATAGTAAAGTGGCTCGATTGGCCTACAGTGCTTATTTACCTAGCCTTAGTTTTTATTGGTTGGATAAATATTTATGCTGCTGTATACGTCGAAGAGCACTCCAGTATCTTCGATTTAACTCAGCGATACGGCAAGCAAATGATTTGGATTGGAGCTGCATTGGTAATTGCCATTACCTTGTTGGCTATTGATGCCAGGTTTTATCAGGTGTTTGCAAACTATTTTTATGCCATACTCCTGCTAGTGCTTGTATTTGTTGTGTTTTTTGGAGTTGAGGTTAACGCCTCAAAATCATGGATACAGTTGGGTGGCTTCAGGATTCAACCGGCAGAGTTTGCCAAGTTTGCTACCGCTTTGGCTCTGGCTAAGTATATGAGTAACTATGGGTTTAAACTTAATAGTTTTAAAGCATACGCAAAGGCTGTTCTAATTGTTTTTGCACCCGTTGCACTAATTCTGCTTCAAAACGATGCGGGTTCGGCCATTGTGTTTACATCATTAGTTTTTGTTTTTTATCGCGAGGGCATGCCTCACTGGGTAATGGTTCTCTTGGTTTTTTTAATAGGGCTATTCATTTTTGAATTGATGTTCGATAGAATTGTAATTTTGGTTGGTATTATTATAATAACCATTCTGCTCTTTGCAATTATCGGAAAGCGTTTAAAGGATACTTTTAGGTTTAGTTTTGGCTTTTTTGGGTTGGTGGCATTACTTTATGGTGCATCTCAGTTTTTAGACATAGAAATGTCGCCATACTATATAGTTCTTGTGCCTGTGGCAATATCTATACCTGTAGCTTTAATTTATGCCTACGCCCAAAAGGCAAAGTATGTTGTTTTTCTTGTTTTATTTCTAATCGGAAGTTCTGGGTTTAGTTTTAGTGTCGATTACATTTTTAACAACGTGCTCGATACCCACCATCGCGATAGAATAAACGATTTGTTAGGTATTGCATCCGATCCGTTGGGGTGGGGCTATAACGTCAATCAATCGAAAATTGCCATTGGTTCTGGCGGATTTGCTGGTAAAGGGTTTTTGCAGGGGACACAAACCAAGTTTAACTTTGTTCCCGAACAAAGCACCGATTTTATTTTCTGTACTGTTGGTGAGGAGTGGGGGTTTGTAGGTACCTTTGTGGTAGTTAGCCTATTTGTGGCTTTGCTGCTAAGGCTAATTGTAATTGCCGAAAGGCAACGCGAGGCGTTCTCACGTATTTATGGCTATGGGGTAATCTCTATCCTGTTCTTCCATATCAGTATAAATATTGCCATGACTATTGGTTTGTTCCCAGTAATTGGAATCCCTTTGCCCTTTTTTAGCTACGGAGGATCTTCGCTATGGTCGTTTACTATTCTCCTGTTTATTTTCCTTAAACTCGATAGTTCCAGGTTGGACTAATTCCTCTTTCCAGCCTGCTGGTACAATGTTGTAATCAACCTTAACAAAGTCTATCATATCGGGGAAGAAGATTAAGAATTGATCGCGAATAAAGGAGTAGTGGTAGTTTAGCGTTTCAATTGCAAACTTGGTTTCGTCGGGTAAAGAGGTTACTCTGCTCATAATTTCTAAAGCATTTTCTACGCCTTCTATCTTGTGGTAGCTGTAAAGCCTAT
>CAZTFJ010000026.1:0-14071 GCA_964612255.1 uncultured Rikenellaceae bacterium
AAGCCTTAGCGGATAATTGCTGCTACTGGGTTTGGCCGTGAATAGCCTTGTTGATACACGGGCAATGCCATCGAGGCTAAATAGTCCCATTTGTTCTTCATCAAAAAGGCAACAACTTTTGGTGTCTAACCAACCTTCGTAATTGTCGAAAGTTTGGCGAATACGCAACCATTCGCGATGCTCCTCAAGCACTTCGAATGTTTCGCCAAATAGTAGCTGGCTAACCATCTCACTTCGGTTAAAGGGCTCGCGTCGTAGGGCTGCCAAACTCTGATTTACAACTCCAAACATGGCGTAATGATCTTTTTTGTAAATGTATCAAATTTAGGCCTATTGGTAAAGAAACGAATATTAAAAATTGGGTTCATTGTCGTTAAAGCCTTCAGAATTAGGAGAAAGAACTTTGTTAAGCCTTTTATTTAAAATGTATATGCAAGTTGCAGCTACCAGTCCGGCTGCTGCAATTATTAAAATATACTTTGTATCGGTAAGGATTAACTCTCTGAGATGTGTAATCTCATAATTTGTTTGGTCGAATCCAATGATTTCGATTACGGTTGCTGTTAAATTGTTAAAGCCGTGAATAATTATTGCTAGCGATATGCTTTGTGTACGGTAGTAAACCCAACCAATGAACATTCCCAAAATTGATGCAGAAATAAATTGCCAAGGGTTGAGGTGAACAGCTCCAAATAATATGCTCGATACAATTATGGCAGTAACTGGCGAGTAACGCTTTAGTCGTCCTGTAAGAATAACGCCTCTAAAAATTAGCTCTTCTACCCCAGGTGCCAGTATTACAATGGTTGTAAATGCGAAAATATTACTTGGATTACCGATGCTTTGTTTGAAGAGTTCTGCAAACTCATCGGACATAGGGATAAGTGATGAGATTGGTATGGTTAACGATAGCTGAATACTAATTACTCCTAAAAGGATTACTGGAATTACCACACCTTTTGGTATCTTTAAATTGAATGAATAATCTTCACTTTTATCTTTCCATATTGAGAATATAATCCAGAAAGATAGGCCCATTGATAGTAAGTAGAAGATAAAGGTAGCGGCTTCAATGCCGATAAAGCTTTTCAGAAAAATAATTGGCGATAATATTAGGGTTATCGCTATTGCTATTGCCACTAAACCTATACTTTCTCCGATGCTAAGGTAATTTTTTGAATTATTATCGCTCATCCGAACTTGTTTTATCTGTTTTATTAATAGCTTCAGCAACTTTGGCCGATACTGAGTGTAGCAAGTTTACATCATCGTTAGATATCTGGCTCAGCCGCTCAAGCACACGTCCCCTTACCAGCGACGATTCAGTAATGCCAATTTTATCGAGAATGCTAATAATTCTATCTTTTAGCGGTTTAAAACCAGGGTTGCTCGTCCCGGGCTCTGGGGTTGGTTTGGTTGTGGCTTTAATGCTTGAGAGCGAGTAGGCAAAAACCATAACTGCTTGCGCCAGATTGAGCGATGGGTAGGGTTGGGGGAGTGGTATAGAGGTTACAGCATCGCAAAGGGCCATATCGCTGTTCGATAGCCCCGACTCCTCGCCCCCAAAAACAATGGCTAAGGATGATATTGTGCTTTTCTTCTTTTCGATAAACGATTTTAGCTCGTGGCTGCTAATAATATCTTGCTTTACCCAGCGCTGTTTTGCCGAGGTGGCAACAGAAAAGTCTATATCGTTAAGAGCGTTGTTTAACGAGGTGTAAACCTTGGCATTTTCCAGAATATCGTGCGAGCCGTGCGCTAGCATTAGGGCTTTATCGCATGAAATATCGCAGGGGTTAACCAGCCTGAGCTCGTTAAATCCCATCGTTTTTATGGCTCGTGCTGCTGCTCCAACGTTCTCGGGTACTGCTGGTTCTACTAGTATAAAGGTAATGTTCATTTGGTATACAAAATAAAATTGAGCTGGTAAAAAACCAGCTCAATTTACAATAAAACTCTAATATCAAAAATATTACTTTTTAAGCGCGTCTACAGCCTTTTGTGCTGCTTTTAAAGTTGGTTCAACGGCTAATGGCGATCCAACAGCACCTTTCATCCATAGCTGGGGAATAACTGAACCTTGCTCAAAAATTCGCTGAATTTCGTTAGCAAAGTGCTTGTCGGCTATGTGTTGTTCTAACTGGAACTGTATTAGATGCCCCAGTGGGTATGCCGATAGGTATAGCGGATTGCTAATCATATGGCTGTAAACTGCCAGTATTGGCTCGTCGTTACTACCAAAAACATCGGCGTAGTATTTGTTCCACACCTCTTTGGCAATGCGTATGGTTGCCTCTTTTAGCTGTGCTGGGGTTGCGTTTGGATTTTCGTACATCCATCGCCATAAATTAATATCAACAAGCGAGACGCCCATAATCTCGTAGCATTGCCATAGGTTATCGAGTGCAACTAGGTGTGCCTTTTCTGGATTGTTATCTTTAATGCCAAGCACATCTAAATCGCGTTTTTGGAAAATAAAGGCCAAGGCCTCGGTAAAGGCTGTGTTTGGTACCCCGTTAAGCATATAGTAGTCAACATCGTGAAGGGTGATGGTTTGCTCTACGGTGTGACCAAATTCATGCATAGCAATGTTAAAACCTTTATAGTCCATACCTTGATCGCCAACGCGGGTGCGAAGTAGCGCAACATCTTCGCGCATAGCTCCACCCCAGGCGTGACCAGCACCACGGCTGCCTTCAACCCTAATTTTCGATTGGAAAAATTTCGCTTTCTCCTTGCCCCAGCCCAATGAGGTGAGTATGTTGGGTATTTCGTTTTGGTATGCCTCTGCCGATGTAAAACGTTTTCCTACAGCATTATTTAGTACCTCGGCAGGTATGCTGCTGCGCGATTTAAACCCATCGTACCATATATCGAATGGTTCTAATGGACGGCCAAGCCTTTGGCTTATAAGTTTACCTGTTTCGCGAACCTCTTTTGATGATACAAGGCTAATGAATAGTTGCTCTACATCCTCAACCGGAATTTCAAATGTTCCCTCAAACTGGCGCTGAATGTAGGTTGGCATATTCGGATAAAAAGCATCCATTGCTTTCATGGCGTTAAAAAGATTAAGCAGATGCTGGTACCTGGTATCGGGTTCTGCTTTTGCATCAACCTTTTCATTGTCTTTGTATACCTCATTGGTAATTGGGTTCCATGTAAAATCCTGGTTGCTTATCACATTTTGGGGAATCGATTGGTCAATTATCCTTTGCATTACCTGGTAAATCATCTGCTGCCTTTCTAGGCCACCTTCGGCGTTGGCGTACTGCGATTTTATCTCATCGCGAAGACCCCAATGTGTAATTAGCTTCATGCCCTCGGGGAAAAGTTGCTCGCCCTTTTCGTTGCGTAGCTTTGCCATGTAGATGTTGTAATCGTCGATGTAAGCATCGGCATTGGTGCTAATTTTCGAGTAGTTTTGCATAAGTTCAGCTGGTACGCGCGAGGTGAATCTGTCGCCCATACGGGCGTATGCCCACTGTAACCTATTCCACTCGGGGCCAAGTTCGGTTTTCTCTTTAAGGCTGTAGTTAGGGAAGTTTAGCGCGGTAATAAATGCTATTTTGCTAGTGTACAAATCTTCCGATAGGTGAGCAGATGCGTTAAACCCTCCAAACATCATATCAATTTGGGTAACTGGCCCCATGTCGAGATGCAGCGGGCGCATCAAATCTTTGTTGATTTTTAGGAAATTGCCATTAAGCACTTCGAACCCATACGATAGCTTGTTGAACAGGGTTTCCAGCTCGTCGGCATCTGTAATAAATTGTTCATGGCAGAATTTTTCGAAATCGCTGTTAGAGCCATCAGTTTTTCGCCACAAATTGGCTACCTGATTTACACCACGCTCAATACGAAATTTTTGGCTTTCGCCATATTTTTCTAGCAAAGCGTTTACAGTTTTTTCAACCTCAGCTTTTGCAATGGGGCTACCTTCTGGCCCTTTATCAACTTGAGCACACTGCGTCATGCCAAAAAGAATTGGGAACGTAAGTAATAGGATTGTTTTTTTCATATCATATCGTTTTACTGATTTTTTATTGAGACAAATATATCCAAAACGCTTTAATTATTGGCGTCCTCTCGTATCGATTTTTCAATAAGCAGGTTGTAGTACTCCATGATTTTTTTAGTTATCACTGGAATACTTACAAATGTGTGATGGTCAATGGTTGCTATTGGGAGTACTTTGGGCGATGTGCCGGTTATAAAAGCCCCATCCATGTTCGGAATATCATTGATGTGTATTGGACGTTCTTCAATGGTAATATGGTTCTGCTTAGCTAAATTTATTATCATGGTGCGGGTAATTCCTTCTAGTACTTGTAGGGCTGGAGGAGTTACCAGGGTATTGCCAAACACAGCAAAAAAGTTCGATCTGCTTCCCTCGGTTATATAACCTTGCTCATTTATTAGTAGCATCTCAAAATTCTTGTTCTTTTCAATAGCTCTGTTGGCAGCATTTCGGAGAGTTGGGTTTTCCAGTTTAACGTTAGGGTTTTTACGCTCGGCAGGGAGTATTCCAACGTTAATACCATTTTGGTACATCTCAGTGCTTGGATATTGACTTTGTATAAAATAAGCGTAAACCTCTTGCTGTTGGTTGTAATGGAAAAGGCTTATTTTTAGGTTTAACCCATTTATGTAACTCTTATTTAGTAGTTTGTTGATTTTTGTTTTAAGCTTACATACATCCAAAGAGAACTCATTGGCAAGTTCAACCGATTTCCTTAGCCTGTTTAGATGTTCGTTTATAAAAAGGGCTTTGCCATCGATAATTCTTAGAACTTCATAAAAAACTTTAACATCGTTAGGTATTTCAACTGATAGATTGATTGTGCTTTTAAAGTTGTTATTGTGCAAAAAGTACTTTCCTGTAATGCTTTCGGATATTTTCATTTGGGGTTTGGTTTGTAATGTGAAAAAAGCATAGGCAATGCGCTCTATGCTTTTTTGCAATTTTTGTTTCTAAATCAATTTTTAGCTGTTGTTGTTGGCCTGTTCAGCATACTCTTTCAGGATGTTAGTTACTAAAGGTTGATAATATTGCTTAAAGAATACTGCCTCGTTTGTTGACCCAAACCTATTTAAAAAGTGATTAATAAATGATCCGCCCGCCAGTTTTGCAGTCCATAAATGTGCTGGATTCTCTGCAAAATCGCCACAAAAATAGAATGCTTTACCTTGTACACTCCTTTCAATTACTGCTGGAAATTCTGGTTTTAGGCCTATTCTCTGTAATTTCTCAGCACCCTGTGGGCTAACGTCGATATTAAAGTGTGCAAGGGTTTTATTACTGCCAGCATCAATAAATTCGAACCATTTTTCGTAATTTACTTGCTTTGCCACACCAAACCGCTCTGAAGTTTTGTTGTTCGATTTTAATGTGGGTATCGCTTGGTTCAAATCTTCACCCTGTATAAGCACCTCAATTAGGCCATCGTTGTTAATTAGAATAATTCCTTTCTTGTCCGTTGGCCAAGTACCTAAGTGTTGCGATTCAAAAAGGTTTTTCATCCATACTGGGGGGCCTTGGGGTGCTGATGTGTTGAAAGTTGTGAAGAACTTGCCCGACCATCCTTTCCACGTTACCTCAAGTAACTCTTCAGTTTTAATACGAACCAAGGCGTTTGTAGGGGTGCTAAACATATTGTATTCGGCAATAACAAGTTTCCCTTTGTCGAGCATACTTTTCATTAGTAGGTAGTCGTTTTGATTTAGGCCACCAAAAACTTTTTGCGATTGAATTGGCTTAGCTTTGCCTTTGTACCATTCAAAGGACTGTACTCCGTAGCAATCGGCGTAGTAAAGGGCATCGTAATTATTGCTATATTCATCAACCTCATTTATTCTTATGCTTTTAAAATCGAAGGTTTCTTGCTTTAAATCTATTGGGAAGAAACCATAATAATCAGTGTTGTTGGAATAATAGCGCGTATTCGATTTTGAAAATCTTTCGTGGTTGAGCACCCATACCAGCGATTTGTGTTCAGGCCTAGTAAGCTTAGTAACGGTTTTATCAAGGATATATACGTGTAATGGAGTACTGCTTGTAAACCTCCAGCCTAAGTGCAATAATAAAAAAGCAAGCATTATAGAGGCTACTACCCAGATTGTAATTTTTGCAACTCGTTTCATTGGTTATATTGTTTTCAAGCAACAGTTGGCAATTAATTTAACCGAAATTTACAAATATTTATCCATAAAATTACAATCAACTAGATTTGATGTTTGGGGGCTGTAGGATTTCTATACTATCAAAAGCCACCTTTTCAGCAATTAAATTTTTGCTCCATTACTTGTTATGTTCTTTTATTCCCCATGTTGGGGATATTTATTGAAGATAATTGGGCCAATAGTTTTTACACAAGTGATAAGGTGATTTGATATGCACAGTGTGTAAGATGGTTATGCTGATTGGTTTTTTTTTGGCACAGTTTTTATAACATAAGTAAGCAAGTGTTCCCCAACAACACGTTTTATATAGAGGCTGCAAACACCAGCAGGCAGGTTGCCCAGGTTCTCCAATGTCAGCCAAGCATGTTTGTCCAACCAATTTAGTCCCAGATTCACTCCGAATCTGGGCAACCTTTTTTTATGGGCATATAGTTTCTTATTTATTATTGATGCTTTTGTAAAAAGTGGCAATATCATTTTTCTCCCAGTAAGTAGGAATAATGTCTATTGCTTGGTTACCAATATACTGCCTGTAAGAAAGTTTAGCCGCATTGGAGAAAGCATCAAATAGTTCTGGTGGGATTACAAAAATTTGTTTTGTTCTTATGGTTGTTTGCAGGTTAATGCTTGAAGTACTGGTTGTTTCTATCTCTTCACTTTCTTCGTCTTCTGTTGTTTCCGATGTTTGGGTTGCTTGTGCACTTACCATTTCTTTAGACGATTGCTCTAAGGCAATTAGTTTCGTAACCTTGCCGTTCAAATCAATGTATAGTACCGAGTCGGGCAGGTCGTATATTTGATCGTAGTTGTGCGTTATGGTAAGAGTAACTGTTATTTTCCCATCATCAGCAACTTGTCCGAAATGCTCGGCAGAAACATTGCCAAAGTGATTATACTTATTTAGCCAGCTATCTTGTGGGGTGTATGTGCTTATACGCTGATTAATCCGGAGGGTGCTTTGCTGTTTGTATTTATCGTAGGTAAACCTAAAACTATTGCAAGCGCTTGTTATGAGCACAATAAAAATGATGAAAACTATCCGTTTCATAAAGCATTAAAATAAGCTATCCCATCGCCATACCAATAGCGATGGTTTAAGTAGAATATTTTACGTGTTGTTTAGCTAAACGATTTCAAGCAGTCCTGTATATTATCATGAATGTCGAAAACTGTTTGTAGCTGCAGCAAGGCAACAAGTGCCATTACATCTGGGTTTATGTTACATAGTTTTAGCTGGGCGTTGTTGCCTTTGGCAGCACGGAGTACGGAAAGTAAAGATCCAAATCCGGAACTGTCAATATACTCTATCTTGCCTAGGTCAATTACCATTTTTATGCTGGGCTGGTCGAATAGTTTAGCAACCTCAATCTTAAACTTTTGAGAAATTGCTGCATTCAACTTGTTGTCCGTTTCAAGTGAAACAATAAGTACGTCGTTAACTTTTTCTACATTAATCATGGTTATTATCTTTTTAGTGTTCGTTTTGTAGTATCATATTTAGTTCCTCAATGGCTTCTTTGCTATGGATTTTAAACTGGTCAACAATTTCTTGAATCTTTTTGTCTGCTCTATTGGCTTTGGCATACGCCTCTAAATCTTTCATCCTGTCCGAGAGGTCTATCATACCCAGGGTTGCTACGCTCCCTTTTATTTTGTGCGCTAGTTTTGCCAGCTGTTCAAAATCTTCCTCATTCACAAGTTTATCAAGATTAGTGGCATACTCATTAGCCTTATTGGTAAACATTAATAGCAAATCACTGATTAATGATTTGTTGCCAGCCGAAATCTCATTGAGTTTTTCTTTGTCGATATGCTTGCTCATACATTGCTACTTTATGCTGTGCTTTTACAAAGATAGTTAAAATGGATAATTGTACGTGGCAATAGTATCAACAAAAATTTAAAAACTCTGTTGCAAAACAATATCCGTTAGCTAACTTTTGTGGCTGGGCAAATTGGCAATTATTAAAAATTGGCTTAGGTTTGTACAACTAATTTTATTATCAATATACCAAAATATTGCATAGCAATGAAAAGTACACCTTTCACAAAATTTCACATTGAGCTAGGAGCCAAAATGGTGCCCTTTGCTGGATACAATATGCCCATTGAATACTTTGGGATTAATGATGAGCACGTAACTGTTCGCGAAAAGGTTGGCGTTTTCGACGTTTCGCATATGGGCGAGGTTTGGGTTAAGGGACCCAATGCGCTTAGCTTTATACAGTATGTTACCTCTAACGATGCTGCCGCATTAACCGATGGTAAGGTACAATACTCTTGTTTTCCCAATGGCAAGGGTGGTATAGTTGACGATCTTTTGGTTTACAGGGTTGATGCTGAAACCTACTTGCTGGTAATTAACGCTGCCAACATTGATAAGGACTGGGAATGGCTTTGTAGCCACGCTCCAAAGTTTGACCTTACCCCCGGTAAAGAGCTTTATAATGCCTCTGACGAGATTGCTCAGCTGGCCGTGCAGGGACCTCTCGCGCTTAAAGCTATGCAGAAACTTACTGCCGAACCAGTTGAGGATATGGAGTACTATACCTTTAAAAAACTTGAGTTTGCTGGTGTGAAGGATGTAATTTTCTCAACAACAGGATACACTGGTGCTGGCGGATGCGAGATTTATTGCGCTAACGAGGATGCCGAAAAAATTTGGAAGGCAGTTTTTGAAGCTGGTGAGGAATTTGGCATCAAAGCCATTGGGTTAGGTGCACGCGACACCCTTCGTTTAGAAATGGGGTTCTGCCTTTACGGAAACGATATCAACGATAGCACTTCGCCCATTGAGGCTGGCCTGGGGTGGATAACTAAGTTTGTGGATCATAAAGATTTTATCGACAAGCAGTACATGCTCGACCTTAAAGCCAGTGGCTTAAAGCGTAGGCTGGTTGGCTTCGAGATGGTTGATAGGGGTATTCCTCGTCAGCATTACGAAATTGTTGATGCCCAAGGCAATGTGATTGGAGAAGTAACCTCTGGCACCATGTCGCCAATGATGAAGATTGGAATTGGGATGGGGTATGTTCTGAAGGAGCACGCAAAAGCCGATACCGAAATTTTTATTAGGGTTCGCAACAAGAATCTTAAAGCCAAGGTTGTTAAGTTGCCTATTTACAAAAAGTAATTTTTTTGATATTATATTAAGGTGTAGGGGTAGATCTGTGGTTTATCTTTACACCTTAACTTTTTTAATTTTATGAGTAAACGTAAGGTAGAGGTGTGTTTTACACCTGAAAGTATTCAACATTTCGATTTGTCAAACTCGCATGTAGTGGTAGTTGATGTGCTCAGGGCAACATCGGCAATATGCACCGCTTTTGCTAATGGTGCAAAAGCAGTAATTCCGGTTCCCACAATCGAAGAGGCTCGCAAAGCCAAGCAAGAAGGATACATTGTGGCTGCAGAACGCGATGGAACTACTCTCGATTTTGCCGATTTTGGCAATTCGCCATTTAATTTTACCCCCGAGAGGATTGGTGGCCACGAGGTAGCCTACAGCACTACAAATGGTACGCGTGCCATTATAGAGGCCTCCAAAGGACTTTCGGTGGCAGTGGGGGCATTTATTAACTTGTCGGCTGTGGTTAGGTGGGCTAAGCAAACCCCCAATGGTAATATAATGATTCTTTGCGCTGGTTGGAAAGGAAAGTTTTGTCTCGAGGATACACTCTTTGCAGGAGCAGTAGCAGAACAATTATTATCCACAGGTGATTTTGAAACCAACTGCGATTCGGTTCAGGCTGCAATGCAACTTTGGGCAAATGCAAAGGTCGATATTAAATCGTATCTGGAGCTGGTGGCGCAAAGGCATAGGTTAAAAAAACTTGGCCTCGACGATGTGCTCGATTACTGCTTTACCCTTAATACTAACGAGGTAGTACCCATTCTTAAGCAGGGCAAGTTGGTGCCTTTTAAACCCATAGCGTAAGCCTTTTACTTTGATAACGCAGTGCTTTTTGTGCCCATAGGTTTTACTCTTTTTGCCGCTGGCATAGTCTTTTCTCAAACCTTTTCAATCTGCATTTTACATGCTTTATATCATTTGAAAATCATTAGGAAAAACCAAAAATAAATAAGAAATTTGACGAATAATTACCTATTTGTGTAACAGTTTAAAACTTTGGACATCATGAGTAAACATAATTTTAACGCGGGCCCTTGTGTTCTTCCCAAGCAGGCCATTGAGTCAACCATTGAGGCAATTCGTAATTTCGACAACACTGGAATAGGAATCCTTGAAATTTCTCACCGCACACCAGGATGGGAGCGAATTATGGCCGAAACAGAACAGCTATGGCGCGACCTGCTTAATATCCCCGATAGCTACGCAGTAATTTTCCTTGGGGGTGGTGCTTCTACTCAGTTCTATTCTATTGCAGCCAACTTTTTGAACAAAAAGGCTGCATACCTTGAAACTGGTGTATGGGCAAAAAAAGCTATTAAAGAGGCAAAACTTTATGGTGATGTTGAAGTGGTTGCGTCGTCGGCTGACAAGAATTACACATATGTTCCTAAAAACTATGAAGTTCCTGCTGATGCCGATTATTTCCACATCACAACCAACAATACAATTTACGGAACCGAAATTAAGACTGATATCGATTGTCCCGTAAATCTAATTGCCGATATGAGCTCCGATATCATGAGCCGTCCGGTTGATATCACAAAATACGCCATGATTTATGGTGGTGCTCAAAAAAACGTTGGCCCTGCTGGGGTTACCTTTGTAATAATCCGCAAAGATTTTCTTGAAACGGTTCAACGACAACTCCCAAGTATGGTTAGCTATAAAACACATATTGGTGCGGAACCCAAAAACAACTCAATGTTCAACACACCACCAGTACTTCCAATTTTCGTAATGCATGAAACCCTTACTTGGGTTAAAGAGATGGGCGGTGTTGCCGAAATGAATAAGATTAATCAGAAAAAAGCCGACTTGCTTTACGGCGAGATTGACCGCAACAAGATGTTTGTTGGTACTGCAGCCAAAGAAGATCGCTCAATCATGAACGTTTGCTTTGTTATGGCCGACGAGTACAAAGAGAAAGAGGCTGAATTTATGGACTTTGCCAAGAAAGCTGGTATGGTTGGTACTAAGTGTCGCCGTTCTGTTGGTGGTTTCCGTGCTTCAATCTACAACGCTTGCCCAACCGAGAGCGTAGAGGCTCTTGTTGCTTGTATGCAAGAGTTTGAAAAGCAAAATGCTTAATTGTATTTATTTTCAAGGGCTGAATGGTGTTTGCTATTCAGCCCTTTATTTCATTATAACTAACTAAAACGATATACTGTTATGGCTAAAGTACTTGTGGCAACCGAAAAACCTTTTGCCAAGGTTGCGGTTGAAGGCATAAAGAAAATTGTTGAGGGTGCTGGTTTTGAATTTGCATTGCTCGAGAAATACACCGATAAGGCCGATTTACTTAAGGCTGTAGCCGATGTTGACGCTATTATAGTTCGTAGCGACAAGGTTACTGCTGAGGTGGTTGATGCGGCAAAAAATCTTAAAATTGTGGTTCGCGCAGGAGCTGGTTACGATAATTTAGATATTGAAGCCTGTTCAGCAAAGGGCGTTGTGGCTATGAATACTCCTGGCCAAAACTCAAATGCTGTAGCTGAACTTGCAATTGGTATGATGATTTTTATGGCTCGCAACCAATTTACTCCTGCTGCTGGAACTGAAATTAGAGGTAAACGCCTTGGTATTCACGCATACGGTAATGTGGGTAAACTTGTGGCTTCGCATGCAAAAGGGTTTGGTATGGAGGTATATGCCCACGATCCATTTGTAAAGAAAGAGGATATTGAAAAGGATGGTGTTAAAGTTGTTGATTCGGTTGAGGAACTTTACGCCGTTAGCGATTACCTGTCGTTACATATCCCCGCAAACGATAAAACCAAGAAATCCATTGGTTACGATTTGTTAACCAAAATGCCCAAAGGGGCTACTCTTATCAATACTGCCCGCAAAGAGGTTATCGATGAGGAAGGCCTTGCCAAAGCCCTTGAAGAGCGCACCGATCTTAAGTATGCAACCGATATTGCAGCCGACACTCAGGCAGCATTGGCCGAGAAGTTTGGCGTTAGGGTATTTGCAACCCCTAAAAAGATGGGCGCTCAAACCTCTGAGGCTAACGTGAATGCAGGGCTAGCCTCGGCAAATCAGATTGTTGGCTTTATTAAGAACGGCGATCGCACATTCCAAGTAAACAAGTAAAAACAAGTATAAATTAGTATCAAATGGTAAAAATTAAGCCTTTTAAGGGGATTCGTCCACCAAAGGAGTTGGCACAGGAGGTGGCCTCGCGTCCTTACGATGTGTTAAATTCGCAAGAAGCGAAAGCCGAAGCTGGTGAAAAGTCGTTGCTTCATATTATTAAGCCCGAGATTGATTTCGATCCAATAATTGACGAGCATTCGCAAGAAGCTTACAATAAGGCCATGGAAAACTTCCAGAATTGGCAGCAAAACGGATGGCTTGTTCAGGACGAAAAGGAGTTATACTATGTTTATGCTCAAACTATGGACGGGCGAACTCAGTATGGCCTTGCCGTGGCTTGCCATTTTGAGGATTACATGGAAGGCAAAATCAAGAAGCACGAGCTAACTCGTCCCGATAAGGAGGAGGATAGGATGATTCACGTTCGTAATCAGAACGCTAACATCGAGCCTGTTTTCTTTGCCTACCCAGCCATTAAGGAGATTGATGATATTGTTGCAAATGTGGTTAGCAGCAAAAATCCCGATTACGACTTTGTTGCCGAGGATGGCTTTGGCCATCACCTTTGGACAATTGAAGACGATGCCGTTATTAACCGCATTACCGAAATTTTTGCAGAACAACCAGCCCTTTACGTAGCCGATGGCCATCATCGTACTGCTGCTGCTGCTCGCGTTGGCCAGGAGAAAAAAGCCAACAACCCAAATCATACTGGTAACGAGGAGTACAACTACTTCCTTTCAGTAATTTTCCCCGATAACCAGCTTAACATCATCGATTATAACCGTGTTGTTAAAGATTTGAACGGGCTTACACCTGCTCAACTTATTGAGAAAATTGGTGAAAATTTTGAAGTTGAGGAGAAAGGCGCAGAGATTTATAAGCCTACTACCCTGCACAACTTTAGCATGTACCTTGAGGGTAAGTGGTACTCGCTTACAGCAAAACCAGGTAGTTACGACGATAACGACCCAATAGGTGTGCTTGATGTTACAGTTCTTTCGAATCATATTCTCGATAAAATTCTAGGAATTGACGATTTACGAACATCAAAGCGTATCGATTTTGTTGGTGGAATCCGTGGGTTAGGCGAACTTCAGCGTAGAGTCGATAGTGGCGAAATGGCTGTTGCCTTTGCCCTATACCCAGTATCGATGAAGCAACTTATCGATATTGCTGATACTGGTAACATTATGCCGCCCAAAACGACTTGGTTTGAGCCCAAACGTCGTAGTGGATGAGTAATTCATAGCTTGAAGTAATATTGTTTACTATTGTTTTTAATCGGGTGGCTTAGCGGCTACCCGATTTTTTTATGCATCATAATCTTTTAATAGGGTAAACGATTACTTAAATTTGCAAAAACCTTACATTATGAGCATTGCAGAGAATTTAAACAAAATAAAAAGCAAAATGCCAGAACACGTTACGCTGGTTGCAATTTCAAAAACGCATCCAGCAGAGGTTGTTATGGAGGCCTACAACGCAGGGCAAAGAGTTTTTGGCGAGAACAAAGTGCAAGAACTTGTTGCAAAGAGCGAGGTTATGCCAAAGGATATTAAGTGGCATTTGGTTGGGAAATTTGAAACCATTAAGGTGAAATACGTTGCTCCATTTGTACATATTATTCACTCGGTTGATAGAGCAACACTTTTAAAA
>CAZTFJ010000027.1:0-13901 GCA_964612255.1 uncultured Rikenellaceae bacterium
GGTTTTGCTAAATAGTTCACCGGGTTTGGTAAACAGTTCACGGCGAATTACATTTTCATGGGTTTTGGTGTTTCCCTGTATTATAATGTTGTTTATGGTTGCCTGTTCACCTTCAAAAATTCTCATTTCAAGGTCAATGGAGTCGTTTGCTACTTTAACCTCAACTGGTTCAACGCTAAAAAAGAGGTGACCGCCATCCATATAGGTTGTGGTAACTGAGTTATCGTCTATTAGTAAGCGTTCTTCGAGCAGCGTTTTGTCATACACGTCACCTTCTTTTATACCAAGTATTTCGTTAAGAACTTCATCGGGGAATTTTGAGTTGCCTACCCAGTTTATGCTTCGGTAGTGATATTTGGGGCCTTCTTCAACTTTTAATACAATGCCAATTCGGTTTTCTTCGGTAATAAATATTGAATCGCCCAAAACCTTGGCATCGCGGAAACCATTCTCGTTGTAGTAGGCAATTAGCGAACGTTTATCTTCCTCAAAATCATCCTCAATAAACTTTGATGGTTTAAAGAAGTTTAAATCGCGACGCTTAGTGTTTTTCATAGCGCGTCGTAATTTTCTGTCAATTATGTTGTTATTACCTTCAAATGTTATGTCGGTAATACGAACCTTACTCCCCTTATCGATGTTAAAAATGAGCCTAACCCCGTTGGTCATAGCAGTATCGTTTTGCAGATGGACATCCACTTGAGAGTTAAGAAATGCTTTAGATCGGAAATGATCGGTTATTAGGCGCTTCGAATTGTCGAGGATATTTTCGGTGGCCTGTCCGCCAATTCGTAGTTTTATTAGTTCGAGGATATCCTTTTCTTCGGTTTTCTTAATTCCAGTAAAGGAAATTCCACTAATACGAGGCAACTCCTGTAGGAAGATATCAAGATATATATCGTTCCCTTCAATTTTAGTAGCAGTAACTTTAATATCGGAGAATAGACCCTGATCCCAAAGCTTGTTGATGGCACTTGTTATGGTTTCGCTGGGAATGCTAAGGGTATCGCCAACATATAGTCCGCTCATACTAACTATTACGGTGGGGTCAACAAAGCGAATTCCCGAAACGGTAACACCCTTAAGAACATAGTCTTCGGGTGAACTGTAACTAAATGGTGAGGTTTGGGAGTAGCCAAAATGTGTTGTAAAAAGAAGGGTGGCAAAGCCTATTGCAATTTTCTTAATTATCTTTAGTGAGATACGGGATTTGTGCATAAAGTGTAACGGTATGTAGTGGGCAAAAGTATAGGTTGCTAAAAATTAAATTATTGTGCTTACTTGATTATTAAGCTTGGCAAATTTAATCAAGTGCTTCATGGGAAGCAAGCTAAAATGTACAAAAAACCATAATTATCATTTAATTGAATAGGGTAAGGTATGGCAGCGTGTTATAACTGCTCAGTGGTTTTCCCGAATCGCCTTTCTCGATGCTGAAAGCTGATGATGGCTTTGTATAGTTCATCCTTGTTAAAATCGGGCCATAGCACTTCGGTAAAATATAGCTCTGTGTAGGCCAATTGCCAAAGCAGAAAGTTACTTAGCCTTAGCTCTCCGCTAGTTCGTATTAAAAGTTCGGGATCGGGCATATTGGCTGTGTTAAGGTAGCCAGCAAAAACCTCATCGGTAATTGTATCGGGGGCAATTTTCCCATCCTGTGCGTCCTGTGCAATTTTTTTTGCAGCATCAAGAATTTCCCACCTCGAGCCATAGCTAAGGGCTAGGGTTAGGGTCATACCTGTGCACTTTTGGGTTTTGCTAATGGCGGTGTCAATTTTTTTCTTAACGCTGTCGGGTAAAAGAGCGATGTTGCCAATTACCTGAAAATGGATATTGTTTTCAATTAGGTTTTTTAGCTCCTCATCAATGGTTGATACTAAAAGTGTCATTAAAGCGTCAACTTCCATTCTGGGGCGTTTCCAGTTTTCGGCGCTAAATGCGTATAAGGTTAAGTATTTAACTCCCAGTTCGGCTGCTCCTTCAATGGTTTGTCTAACTGCATGGGCTCCGTTCTGGTGTCCAAAAATTCTTGGTTTCCCTTTTTGTTTTGCCCATCGTCCATTGCCATCCATAATAATGGCAATATGCGATGGGAGTTTCTCTCTGTTCACATCATCAATCAGTGGCATATCGTGTTGATATTTATTGGTATGCGGGGCAAATGGCTCCCTTTTTTACGAGCCGGTAAGATACGAATAATCCGCCAAATCCAATCCAATCGAAGTTATGAAATCTAAAGCTTTGTGCGTTTTGTGATTGGAGGGGTGAATAATGGTCAATATTATCGTTCAGAGTTTTGTGTAGTCGCCACTCAAAACCAAAGGTCCACCTATTAAAAGGAGAGTATTTTAGCCCTACGCCAAAGGGAAAGTTAACAATAAAATCCCTGTCGATAAGCGCGAAACCAACGCCCATAGTAACATATGGCGATATTTTTAAGCGTTTTTTAGATGGTCTTGTATTAAAAGGTCTGAAACCAATTTCTAGGGCGCTTCCAAATTCTACCACTTGTCTGCTTTCAAAACTTGTTTCTTGGGTTATTCCTGGCAAATAATAGCTGCTTGGGTTATGTGTGCCCTTCACGTGGCCATAGGTTCCGCCAATCTTAAGTCAGTAAAACTCGTTAAGGTTATGGCGCAAAAACACTCCAATTGCTGGCGATGGTTGGTAAAACTGTGTAGTGCGATTAAAATCGCCCATATAGTAGGAGGCGCCAGACAAGATGCCAACATCGTTATGCTCTTGTGATGTGGCAACGGATGTTATTAGAGTTAGCAAAAGCCCAAGAGAGAAAAATTTCATAAGGTTATGCGTGTGAATGGCTAGCGCAATGCGCCAGGCTTTCTGCCTGTAGGTATTTTATAGTTAACTTTAAAAGTAAGGGAGTTGTAAACGTCGTTGAAATTACCAAATTCAGAAGCAAATCCGTCGAGTTCGTTGGTAGTTGTTATGCGGCCAAGAAGTTCTACCCCAACTGATATCCTAGGAAGAAAAGTGTACTTTATCCCAATGCCCACTGGAAAAAATGCAGCAAGAGAAGTGGTTTGTGAGAAACGAGGCGAGGTGGCAAGCAACTCTTTTGGAGTAACTTTGTAATGAAACCCCCCAACTCCAAGAGTTACGTATAAACTAAATGGTTGCCTAAAGTGCCTAAGCCCCCCCCTAATCTGCATAATGTTATAATAGTAGTTGTCGTCGCTTTCGGGAATAAGGTAGTATTCACCCATAACAGCGAGTTCGTTTACTGTTGTTGAGAAAGCAAAGTTTCGTGTTTCGTTTCGTGAGTTTGCATCGGATTTTGTAAGCAAACCAGTTGTAAAGTGTGCTCTTACATGAATTGGTTTTGACAGTTGGTATCGGGCGCCTAGGTCTATTCCAGGTCGGGTTGCCGCAATGTCAATATCCATTAGCCCAAGCAGCTTTGTATCGCCAACTGCTCCTCCAATATCACCAAAATATTGAAGTGCAGAAACTCCTCCAAAAAGCTCCAATTTGGCTGCTTTCCAAGATTGTGCTTTGCCTGTATTTGCAAGCAATAATAGGAGAAATATTGAGATTATAATTTTTTTCATATTGTTTCAGATGTTGAAACGTTACTACAAATATAGAAAAAAAGAATTGGGTATGGCCAATATTTGTATCTACATGTAATAACAAAAACTATGCTTTTTTGTTATTCATAATGTTGATGTTACTTTGTTGTATTCCTGGTATCTGCACCCCACATCAATTTATTTCTTAGCGTTTTAAAGTAATTGTTCCCTTTTAAATTTACCACTCCTACGCAAAAAGGCGCTTTTTTTATTGTTGCGGTAGCGCTTTGAGCTATTGCAAAAGAACGAGAATCGAGCGACATTAGTATTTCGTTATCTCGAGTACTCATTTCGAGTCGTAGGGTTGAACTGTCGGGGACAACTAGCGGCCTAACCGTTAGGTTGTGAGGGGCAATAGGCGATATGGCAAATGCACTTGTGGTTGGGCTAAGTATTGGACCTCCCACGCTTAGTGAGTATGCCGTAGAGCCTGTTGGGGTTGATACTATTAGCCCATCGGACCAGTATGTGCATAAATAATCATTATCGATATAGGTGTCGATTGTAATCATGGCTGTGCCCTTTTTTTGGATTGTGAAATCGTTAAGGGCAAAAGGGAACTTAGCAAAAGGGTTGTTCTCGAGAACAAGTTCAAGTGCCGATCGCTTTTCAACGGTATACATCTTATTAAACAGCTGATCTATAGCGCTTGGTATTTCGTTTGATGATATGTGTGCTAAAAAACCTAAACGTCCAAAGTTAATGCCTACTACAGGTACACAGGTCTCTTGTATAAACGATACCGACTCTAAAAAAGTACCATCGCCACCAATGCTAATCATAAAATTGGCCCTATGCTTAATTTCGTCTGGGGTTGTGTAAGTTGCTGCAATTTTTGGCGTGTATCCTAGGTGATTGGTTAGCGTAACAAAAAAAGGGGCAAAAACCATTACTTTGGCTTTCCTTTTGGCCAGCTCAGCAAAAAGAAGTTCAAGGTCTTGCTTGTGTTCCTTGTCAATAATATTACCGTATAGTGCAATTACCATATACATTTTTTAGTTTAATCTGTTAGGAAAGGTGTACCAAAGTGAAAAAACAGGCCACTTTCACCCAGCCCATTAAATGAGTATTCTATACGAAATACAATATCGTAATACGCAACGATATATAGTCCGGTTCCATATCCATAAAGAAATTTATCCTCTAAACCATTTGTTGTGCTATTCGTATTTGTCTTTACATATCCTGTGTCGGCAAAAAGGCTCCAGTAAAGGGCTAGGTGTGCTTTTTTGAATTTGCCATCGGGTATGAGCGGCAAGTTAAACACTTTAGATGGTAGCAGTTCAAATTTTAATGAATTTTTATTGATGAAAAAGTTCGAACCATTGGTAACGTAATGCTCATATCCTCTAATAAAATCAGTGTACCCGATAGCTTCATTTGCAAAGTATGGAAGGTTTTGCCGGGTATTTATTTTGCCCATTAAATCGCTACCAGCATAAACTCGCTTAAATATTTTACCATATACACCTCCAGTTATTTGGGCATACCAGAAGGACATAGTTTTATTAGTTAAAGAACCTTGCCTCCCGAATTCGGTTTTTACTAAATATCCACCAAGGGGAAATATTTTTGAATTGCGTTTGTCGAGAATGGCCTCGTACAGCAAAAGGTTGTATTGTAATTTGGTATTTCCATCTCCTAAGTAATTGGAGTTTAATTGAGCCAACGAGTCGGTTATTGAACCTCTTACATGACCCAATGTTACCGTATGGTACCAATGATGCTTTGGGCGATAATGATAGCTTAACTTGGTAAAGAATATACGTCTTGCAGGGCCGTTGAGTGAGCGGTAGTAAAGCGGTTTGTTATTAGCTGTTGCGTAGTTTACCTCGTTGTTAGTGAAGTACGATACCCAAGCCGATAGGCCGTGTCTCTTCCCTTTATCCAGATTATAGGTTATGTATTGTAAATCAATTTGTCGTTGGTATCCCCAAACTGCTCTTACTTTCAGCAGCTCGTTCATCCCTCTAAAGTTGTTAACCCTAAGGTAAATACCATAGTTTATCCGCGAAAGGTCTCCGTTTTTAAGGAAAGCGCTAAAATTTCTATCGTCGTACTCAAAAATTGGGAAAGGCCAAATGTACCAACGTTCCTCCACATCAATATGCCATTCAATATTGTTTTGGGTTATGCTGTGGCTTACGGAAATAAAGTTGAAAAGCAGGGTGTTGGTTAGGTTATCGGTGCTCTGCTTTATGTAATCTTGTAGGGTTGAAATATGTAGGCTATCGCCTATTTGGAAAGGTAACTCTCGAAGAATCACTCTTTCACTGGTTAAAGCGTTACCAGTAATTTTAATTTTCGAAACTTTTAGTACTTCCTCATTGCCTGCCCCATACGAAATTTGGTGAACATTGATAGAGAGAAAAATCAGAATCAAAATATGAGCAAGACGTGATGGCATAAAATGAACTAAGTGTTTAAATATCTCATAAGCAGATTGTAACGATCCTCTAGTAAATCCTCCTCCTCATCGTGCTTCATAAACGATCCCAATACGTTGTAGTTGTAGCGGTTAAATGTTTGGATAATTGAGGTTAAGTCGGTTACGTTGAGTTTTAGCGAAAGCTCTATTTGAGTTGTGTCGGGGCTCGATGCAAGGAAAGTTCCCAAAATTTTCGCATCATTACCCTCCACTATTTGTGCTATTTGAGCCAGGGAGTAGTCGTTGTGATTAAGCAGAAGAACCACTATTCCGCCCGGATTTTTCAGGGCAGCAAAATCGGCAAAGTAATGGAGCATTTCTGTGGTAGTAACAACCCCTAGGTAGTGCTTTTTGTGGTCGAGCACGGGCACAAGGCTAAGTTTTAGCCTTGAGGCCATCTCCATTGCTTCCAGAATATGCTGATTCTCGTTTATGTATGGCCTAACCAGCGATAGCTGATGGTTGCCTATGGGCTCCTCGGGTTGGTTTAAATCGTAGATATCGGTTTCGGAAACAAGCCCCAAAAAGTCTTTGTTATTTACAATGGGCAAGTGGCTTACCTTAAAGATATCCATCCAGTTAAGTGCCGAAATACCCGTGTCGGAAGTTTTTAGCGATGGAACAACATCGGAAATCATCTCTTTTGCCAGCATACTCTATTCACCCTTTAAAAATTAAGCTACCTTTGCAAAGGTAATTCCAAATATAATTAAAATGACACGTCTGAGCGTAAATATAAACAAAATTGCCACCCTACGCAACGCAAGGGGAGGCGATATGCCCAATGTACTTAAGGCAGCTATTGATTGCCAGCATTTTGGCGCCGAGGGTATTACAGTGCATCCACGGCCCGACGAGCGCCATATTCGTTACCAAGATGTTAGGGATATTAAGCCAATAATTACTACCGAATTTAATATTGAGGGTTACCCTTCGAAATCATTTATCGATTTGGTGCTTGAGGTAAAACCCAATCAGGTTACGCTTGTTCCCGATCCGCCCGATGCCCTGACCTCTAATAATGGCTGGGACACAATTACTCAAAAGCAACAGCTTAAAGAGGTTTGCAAAACTTTTAAGGATGCTGGTATTAGAACATCCATATTTGTTAACCCTGAAAACGAACTGGTAAGGCATGCTGCCGATTGTGGTAGCGATAGGATTGAACTTTATACCGAGCCTTATGCAGTTAACTTTGCTACTAACAAGGCCAAGGCTCTTGAGCCTTTTTTGCAGGCCGCAATAGTTGCTAAAGAGGTTGGGCTTGGGGTTAATGCCGGACACGACTTAAACCTCCAAAATCTGAGGTATTTTACTGAGAATATTCCTTGGCTCGACGAGGTTTCTATTGGCCATGCGCTCATTTCCGATGCGCTGTATTTTGGGCTAGAGAATACCATTCAAATGTACCTTAGGCAAACCAAAGGCTACTAGCCATGAAGTTATTTTTTCGACAGCTTGGCGCTGGTTATCCGCTGGTTATTCTGCACGGTTTGTACGGTTCGTCAGACAACTGGATTAGTGTAGGCCGAGCTCTGTCGGATAAATACGAGGTTTTCCTGATCGATCAAAGAAATCATGGGCAAAGCCCTCACAGCCCCAGCCATACTTACGAAGATTTATCGCAGGATCTGCTCCAGTTTCTCGATGACCATAATTTGGAACAGCCCATAATTGTTGGGCACTCCATGGGTGGAAAAGTAGCTATGCAGTTCGCATCAACTTATCCACATAGGGTTAAAGGGCTTGTTGTTGTTGATATTTTACCCTCAAGTTACCGTAAGGATTTAGGTGTAGGGCTTGAGCAAGAAAATCAGCATGCTAAAATACTTTCGTCGTTGTTAATGTTACCGATTGGTTCGGCTACATCGCGCGACGATCTCGACACTGCTTTTGCTCAGAACATAAAAGATGACCGCGTAAGGCAGTTTTTGCTAAAAAGTGTAAAACGCTCCCATACGGGTGGGTTTCAATGGCAGCTCAATGTTGAGGGGCTTAGCCAGAATTTGCCAGCGCTCATGAATTCGGTTCTGCCTGAGGGAGGGCAACAGCCTTTACATGTCCCCACGCTATTTTTAAGAGGCGAGAAATCGCCATACGTGCATACAGAGGGAGTGAAAAAGATTAGTAGCTGGTTCGAGAATTACCAGATAAAAACAATAGCCAATGCTGGGCACTGGGTGCACGCAGAAAATCCGCAGGATTTAATGGCTGAGCTTAACCGTTTTGCCAATAAGTTACTGGGGTAATTTAACCCGCAACCTCAATGTTATTGGGGTTTATTAACGGTTGGTTTTTGTACCTCAAGAAAAGTTGAGCAACTGCCAGAACATCTTTCTCGCAATAGGTAACAATTCTTTTTAAATCCTTTTCGTTGTAGTAAACATCGGCTACCTGACTTCCGTCGATATCGTCTTTTGGGGTTGGTATATTAAATATCTGGGTAAGTAGGTTTAGCGATGTGTAGTGCTTGTAATCGCCAAATTTCCAAAGTTCCATTGTGTCTAAAAACCGAACCTCCCAAGGTTTTTTGCCTGCAACATCAAGGATGTTGGGAATGTTTATGCCATTAATGAGCATACGACGTGCAATGTAGGGGAAATCGAATTCCTTCCCATTATGGGCACATAGGTTTGCTTGGGGTTTGGCAGCAAACTTCTCAAGCATATCGGCAAACTGTAGCAGCAATTCTGCCTCGTTATCGCTTGCAAATGATTTTAACCTGAAATGTTGTTCGCCCTGTTTATTTACAATTAGCCCCACCGATATGCAAACTATTTTACCGAATTCAGCGTAAATTCCAGCCCTGTTGTAAATTTCTTGGGCAGTTTGGCTATCGTCGGCAATTTTTTTTGCTTTTTTCGCCCAAAGTTCCTGTAGCGGTTCTGGCGCATCGTTGAGAGTGGCATACTGCGGAACAGTTTCTATATCGAGAAATAGAATGTCTTCATTCTTAACCTGGTCGAGCATAGTGATAGGTTTTTAATTTCTATATAGATAAATTTTTCTCAATAATTGAAGTAAGAATATTGATGGCCACAGAGTTATTACCTCCTTGTGGTACAATAATATCGGCGTAGCGCTTGGTTGGTTCTATGAACTGAAGATGCATTGGTTTTACAGTTTTCTCGTAGCGTTCCAGCACCTTGTTCACCGAGCGTCCTCTCTCAACAATATCCCTTGATATTACCCTCGAGAGCCTGTCGTCTGCATCAGCATCAACAAAAACCTTTATGTCCATCAGGTTGCGGAGCTCGGGGTTTGTAAAAACCAGAATGCCCTCAATAATAACAATATCCTTTGGAGTTATGGTTATAGTTTCAGCCGATCGGGCACAGGTTAGGTACGAATATATTGGTTGTTCAATAGGTTCTCCCTTTTTGAGCTTGGCGACGTGCTCAACCAACAATTCAAATTCAATTGATGCCGGGTGGTCAAAATTTATTTCTTGGCGCTGCTCTAGGGGCAAGTGCGAACTATCTTTATAGTACGAGTCCTGTGGAATTATTACAACTTCGCCGGGAGGTAAACACTCTGTAATGCGCTTCACAACGGTGGTTTTACCCGATCCCGTTCCGCCTGCTATGCCTACAATTAACATTATGACATAAAAATTTTATGGTTAACTTTGTTTTGTTGTTTCGTGGCTAAGATACGGCAATTTTTTAAGTATATAAACCGTTTGTTGTAGCAACAAGCAGCAAGAGTGAGTACCTTATTTGTTCAAAAATACAAATCTTTGTTTTAAAATGTTTTATCCACTTACATTTTCTCCTCAGCTCAAGTATCGTGTTTGGGGGGTCGCCCAATTGCGCGTTTTTTTTGGCAAGACTTATCCTGATGATATAGAAAAGTGCGGTGAGAGTTGGGAACTTTCTGGAGTAGAGGGTAGCTTATCGGTTGTTGAGAATGGATTTTTGGCTGGAAATAATATCCAAGAGTTACTTGAGGTGTACATGGCCGATTTGGTTGGAGAGAAGATATTCCAGCAGTTTGGAGAGGAATTCCCTTTGCTTATAAAGCTTATCGACACAACAGATTACCTCTCGGTGCAGGTTCATCCCGACGATGAGATGGCTAAACGGCTACACCATGCTTTTGGCAAAACCGAAATGTGGTACGTTATGGCTAGCGAGCCCGATTCAAAAATTATAACTGGGTTCAATACAAATATTGATAGCAGCCAGTTTACGGATATAATGAACGAGGGAAACCTGAAAAGTTATTTGAAATACGAGCCAGCCTTGCCCCACGATTATTTTTACATACCAGCCCGTAGCATTCATTCTTTGGGCAAGGGAATTACCCTGCTCGAGGTTCAGCAAACATCGGATGTTACCTATAGAGTGTACGATTGGGATAGGGTAGAGGCCAATGGGAAACCACGCGAATTGCATACCGAGTGGGCTGCTGAGGCAATCGATTTTAATGCCAGTCCTATTAATCGCGAACACAGCCAGATTAAATTGAACGAACCGCAGGAGTTGCGCTCAACGCCTTATTTTACCCTCCACAGGTTAAGCATAGACCAAAGTGTTGAGCGCGATTTTTTTGAGCATGATACATTCCGAATTTACTTCTGTATTGAGGGCAAAGTAAATATATCAACTGACGAGAATGAGGTGGTAACTTTAACCGCAGGCGAATTGGTATTGGTGCCAGCAAGTTTGCATAGTGCCACTCTAATTCCTGAAATAAGCAGCAATTTGATAGAAATATACATATAGCAAAGAAACCTTTTTTACTAATCGGATGTTTTTTTAGTATTATAAAATTTCTAAATTAGATTTAAGTTGATACTAATTAGTTAGTGATGTAACAAAAACGTTGTTTAGTCTAAAAAATTAAAAAATTGATAGTGCACGTAGCTGCATATTATTTTTTTTAGTAATTTCAATCCTTAATGGATAATATAATATACTTCATTAAGTCAACCCTTTCGAGCGAAATGGCAACTAGTGGTTTCCCCCTTATTTATAAGGGAGAGATGAACCACCAGATTATGCGTTCTTTTGCGTTTATGGCTAATAGAAAAATTACAGAAAAAGATTTGCCTACCTCAATTCGCAAAAGGGTGTTCCATGTTATGATTGAGTGCTTGCAAAACGTTACAAAACATTCCGATGACTTTGACAAGACCGACAAGCAAGTTGGTAACGGGTTATTCATTGTGGGGCAAAACAAGGATTCTTTTTATGTGGTTACCGGAAATCTTGTCCAGAATGAGAAGATAAAGGAGCTTGAAGAGAGGCTAATCCTTATAAATGACTCCAGCGAGCAGGAACTTAAGGATATCTTTATGAAGCAGATGATGGAAGGAAACCTTACCGAAAAAGGAGGGGCTGGGCTTGGCCTTATTGATATTGCCCGTAAATCGGGAAAAAAACTCTTTTATCACTTTGTGCCCTACGACAATCATCGACACTACTTTTTGCTAGCGGTAACCATTCCTTTTGGTCAAAAAATGAACGGCACCTCCTCCAATTCGTAACATTCCTTGCATTTCTTTCAATGATTTTACTAAATTTGCTATGTGCATAGTAATCCTAATGATATGAGACATATACTTTCAACACTACTACTGGTTGGCTGCTCGTTGATGCTAATGGGCCAAACAAAAGACGAAGAGAAGGAACGCCAGCGAATAGCCGAAAGTGATATTAAATCCATTTCGCAGTGGACTCACAGATTTTCTGGAGGCAAACCAAATTCCAGTGGATACAAAACTACCGAAACACATTACGACAAGAATGGCAATGCTATTGAGGTGATTAACTATCGCTCGAACGGTAAAATTTCGTCCAGACTTTTGTACAAGTATAACAACAAAAATCTCCGTACAGAGTACGTAATGTATCAGCAGCTCAATAGGCCAGAGCTTGAGGTAAGCTACAAGCAGCAATTCCACTATAACGAAAAGAATTTAAAAACGCACGAGGTGGTGTTTGATGGTCAGTCATCGTACCGGATAATATACGAGTACTACCCCAATGACGAACTCAAGGAGATTGTGAAATATGGTGTAGGCAATAAGGTTGACGAGCGCTGGGTATACACCTACAAGGACAATGTTCAGGAGATAAACATATTTAAGCCCGATAAGGTGCTATCGTCAATTATGCGCAAGGAGTTCGATGAGAATGGTAACATCTTGCTCGATATTAGGCTTAACAATAAAGGGAATGAGTTGCAACGGGTTGTAAACAAGTACGACGGAAAAAACAGACTAGTTGAAACTGCCGAGTTCTACTCAGGCAAAATGACAAAAAAACAGGAGTTTAAATACAACAACCAGGATCTAGTTGTTGAGGTAATTCAGCACAACCCCGATGGGTCTAGCTTTACGCAATCGAAGTATCAGTACGATAAGAATGGGAGCCTGATTGAGGAACGATGGAGCGAGGGGCAATCGCAAGAATTTTCGCATAAGCAGTCGAGTTACAACGATGAGGGCAATGTGATGGAAACAGACTCGTACTTTGCTCCTTATAGGTACAGAGTTCTGTATAAGTACACCTACGAGTATTACTAAGTTTCACACATTCAAATAAATAGTTTTGCAATAGCGTATTTTGCTGTTGTGCTTTAATGTACACTGATATGGAAAAAGGTTTTAACAACTTTAAAGAGGTCGATCCGTTTACCCTTGAGGGTAATGTGTTTGATATGCTCGACAAGGAGTGGATGCTAATTACAGCTGGCAACGAGCAGCAATACAACACGATGACAGCCTCTTGGGGCGGATTTGGATTTTTGTGGCGCAGGCCCATTTCCATCATCTATGTTAGGCCACAGCGTTTTACCTTTGAATTTACCGAGCAGTTTGATACCTATACATTATCCTTTTTTGGCCATAACAATTATCGTAAAGCCCTAGGTTTTTGTGGCTCTAAGTCGGGTCGCAATTACGATAAGGCTAAGGAAACAGGGTTAATACCTATAGAAACTCCCAACGGTTCGGTGTCCTTTGAACAAGCGCGATTAGTAATTGAGTGCCGTAAGCTATATGCCGATGATATTAAACCCGATAAATTTGTTGACAAGCTGGTTGATGCCGAAATTTATCCCGATAAGGATCATCATCGATTTTACATTGGAGAGATAACTAGCTGTTATGTAAACAGCAAGTAGAAAATAAATTTTTGTCTAAGGGCTGGTAAATAGCTCTATTCAAATCTTTTCGCTTCGCGATTAATAAAGTCTTTAAGGCTGGTTGGTTTTTTCCCGGTGACTCTTTGGTAAAAATCAGAGATTTCTGGTTCTTTCTGGAATCGGGGCAAGAAGTGTAGTAGGATCATTACAATAATTAATCCCCCCGAGAAACCTTGGCGTTTCTTAATCTGGTAAAAAGAAATAGGGTTTACGCTTTTGTAGCTAATTGGGCTTTTTATTGCTTTGTTAATTAGCGAAGTCACCTTAGCAAAGTTCTCGTTCTCTAATCCAGTTAAGTCGTAAGCCCTGTTTGAATAAGTTTGAAAGTTGTTGATTATTTTAGCTACAACTTCTCCAATCTTTTCTATATCTCTCCAGTTGAACTTAGCTTTGCCCGATGGTAAAACTATTTCTCGCCTTTCTTGAATGTCGTTAATAAGTGTTGTTGTAAGGTTTTGCATAAAGTAGCTGGGGCGCAGAAAGATGAAGTTAAGCCCAGAATCAGATATTAACCTCTCAATTTTATTATGCGGAATCACCTTGCTTTTATCGGCTCCTTGAACCGATAGGAATATCACCTCGCTAATGTTTTGATTTTTTAACGATTCGACAAGAGGTTTAAAGTACTTGTCAACATCGGAAATGTGAGGGGGGCGTAGGAGAAACACCGTGTCAATTCCATCAAGGGCAGCATCAAAAGTGGTAGGGTTTTCAAAGTCGAAGCGAAC
>CAZTFJ010000028.1:0-13645 GCA_964612255.1 uncultured Rikenellaceae bacterium
TGTAAGTTCCTTCGAAGCCTTAAATACAACGGGTGTTTGCTCTGTGCCGGCATCAATGTAAAACTTGAGTTGCATCTTGTTAGCACCTGCAATTTTGCTATACTTTTCTTTGGAGAGCTTAATGCTTACCTCCGTTTCTGTAGCGCTACCAAGATTTCCCTGCGAATCGATACTTGGGCTTTGTATTATATTTTTGGCCGCTGCATCGCTGAACAGGGAATCTAAAGGAGTACCCCTGTCGCTAAACACCACCTGCAACCCAAAAGTCATTGGTATTTCGTTTATGGTTTTCATCATCAACTCAACGGAGTAGTCCTCCATACTAGCGTCAATATTGATATCAGAATTGGGATCGGTAGCAAAAAGGCTATCGAGAGAAGGGAATGACATATCGTACAAATCGTAGCTGTAGGTTAACCCCTCGATGCTACCGGCTAAAGGCACTTCTATATCAAGGCTTAGCTTAAAGGTGCTAGTATCGTTAACAAAAAACGAGTACGGATCGTCAGGCATTTGGTTGGTATCGCCTAATCGAAACACACCCTCAAGGGCCACGTTGCTAGGAGCAAAAGGCAGTATTTCTTCAATATTAGAATTATCCCCATCGAGAACATACTGCTTACTTACCCATGGTTCATTTTCGGTAGCATAGGGTAGATAGTTCTTTTCCCCCTCGCCAAGTAAAAAATCATTTTCATCAGATTCGCCCTCGTTGGCCAACACCATTTCGCTAACATTGTTGGTAAACTTTATTTGCGATATTTCTGCTGATGCAGGCACTCCAAAGGAAGTACCAATTCCAAGTGCGAGGCTTGGGTTTTGAATGTAGAGTTTACCGTCTACAACCGAGGAGAATGCCTCCAGATCGATCTCTTGGGCAGGAATCTCCATCTCATAATTTATGCTGCCGGTAAACCTTTCGAATTCAATTGACGAAAAGCTAATATGCGTTGTAAGATTACCAGAGGCAACCCCATTGGAATACACCTCGAGGGCGTATGAAAAAGAATTGTATAGCATATCGCCAGGCGAATTGGGGTCTTCCATACTCAAGTCAAGCACTGCCCCAGACAAGTCAATTGAGGTAGACGAGAAATAGGGATCGTTATCCCAATTCGGTGCAAACTCAATGCTATCGGGGTTTTGGTCGTTTGTAAGCGAATGTAGCACCAGCCTAATGCTTGCTCCATCATCAAGAAAATCGCGCTCAAAACCTACGGTTAGCTCGCCACCTTTTAGTTCAATTCTTTTAATCTTTGAATCGTTCTCCAGAGTAGTATAGTCTGGGTAATAGTATTCATACGATTCGGATGTAGGAAGCACAGGCATTGTTCCGCTAAAGCTCTTGTCGGGCACCTTAAAGCTATTCAAATCTACCTCAAACTCCATTTCTTGGGATAATTTAAGGAAAATTGAATCATTCCTCACTTCAACAAAATCGTTTGAGCCCATAGCGCCCAGCAAATCGTCGATAGAAATGGTAGAGTTTATTACCGGCAACCCATAGGATGGGGAAAAGGATTCGATTCGAACAGTATCGATATCCTGATAGTCGTTAATATAGCAGCCGGTTAACAGAGCAACCATCGCAACAACAAGCAAAATTGGTTTAATCTTTTTCACAACGCAACGCTTTAAGTTCATATGTTACAATTATAATATATCGTGAATTCGATGGCAAACAAGCAAAACGTTTGCTTACAAAACATACAATTCAAATATATTGAAAAAAATAGGTTTAAAACAACTTAACATCACTGGATTTTACTAACGGTTCAATTATTTACACATAAATATAAAATTATCACCTCTAACCGCAATTTCGTCAAAGCAAAATTAACCGATAAATATTTTTTACTACTTTAGCTTTACATCTAAGTTATTAAACAAACACAACACGAACCAACAGTTCTTTCAATAAAAGTGCAATGAAACGGGGAATTCAAAAACATATGGTTTTTTTTTATATATTTAGCAATAATTAGATACTTTAGAAATATCGACAATAGCATCTATCAACATTCAGTATAGCAATTTATTAAACGCTACAAGTTGAATATCGTAATTTGAAAAATCTTAAACCAACAGGGCATGAACGTAGCCAATAGTCTTTTAAACTTCCTTTCCTTTACCTCAAAGAATAAATACAAAAAGGAGCAGCTTGCCAAAATGCAACGCATAAGCCTTACGGGTTCGCTCACAATAATGCTTATATTAATAGTTGCTGGGTTTAGTTTTCGCTCTTCGTCTATGGTTCCTTTCTTCATATTGTTAGCTGCTGCTGCAGTGCTCTTCACATTCCTACTTCTTATACTCAAAAACAACTTGCAACAGGAGTTGCAATATGCCTTTGCTATTACAACGGGGTTGGTGTTTTCGTACTTGTTAGTAGTATCGCCAAACCCTGTAATGGCTATACTTTGTTTCTCTGCAACGCCTCTAATATCCACAGGGCTTCTAGGACATAGAAAAGGCTCACCCATTTCTATTATATGGGGTGTTTTACTAGCTGCGTTTTTGTTTATTCCGATAAGCCTACTAAGCCAATTGGGCGAGTTACCTATTAGCATAAAGGTGACCAGCATAGCAATATATTTTTTTAGCTACATTTTCATTACACTTTATGCAACGTTAAAGCAGAATATTCTGAACGAACGGGAAAAAGAGATTATTGACCAAAAAAGTACAATAAAACTTAAGGAAGAATTTATCGCCAACCTCTCGCATCAAATTCGCACACCACTAAACAACATCATGGTGGTTGCCAACATACTAGAGGATGTTACAGCCGACGAGAAACAGAAGGATATGATAGACACTATCCACGCATCAACCAACAACTTGGTAAACGTGGTAAACAGCATGGTAGAGATTTCAAATGTTGATATCAAAGAGCGTGGCAGCATAAACCTTAACTTTAACCTATACAGCACTATCAACAGCACCATAAAACTATTCTCCACCCAAAATTCAAACCAAACAGCCTTTACCCTAAAAATTGACGAATCAATTCCCAGCAATCTAATAGGTGATCCGGTAAGAGTAAAGCAAATTTTCCTAAATCTTATTGAGAGCATCTTAAAAAATAGGAGCAGCAGCAAGGCCAACGTAAGCATTAAGGTAAACAAAGCAAAAGAAACCACCGATAACGTTTTGCTCGACATTGTAGTTAGCAGCAACAAACCCATCCTTTTGCCCCTTAACGAAGGTCACAATATGTTTGTAACCAACGAATCATCACTCACTTCGGCAAGCACCCAAATGTATATCGATTTGCTAGAGCTCTCTATTACCCAAAAGCTTATAGAGAGCAATGGCGGTAAATTACAAATTGCCCTTAGCGCCGAAGATGCAATATTCTCATTCCCCTACACCCTGAACAAAACCACCAGCGAACAACCATCACAGACAACTTCTAGGCCAACATATAGCTCAGCAGAAAGCGAGCTAATGCAGCCTGACTCAAACACCCCAGCTACATCAGTGAATCTGGAGGAGGCCAACGTGCTACTAGTTGAAGACAACCTAATAAACCAAAAAATTGTTGTGCTAAGCCTTAAAAAGGTGGTTAAGAACATAGAGATAGCCAACAACGGGAAAGAGGCTCTTGACAAATTTGGCACTAGCCGATTCGACATTATTCTTATGGACATACAGATGCCCATAATGAATGGCATTGTAGCCACGAAGAAAATCAGGGAAATTGAAGCCAGTTCAACATCACACACACCTATCATTGCCATTACCGCTAACGCCTTGCTTGGCGATAAAGAAGAATGCCTAGCCGCTGGTATGGACGATTACTTTAGCAAACCGTTTCAGATAGAAGTGCTTATTCAAAAGATGAAAAACCTACTGAAATAGAAGAGTTTGATTACTGCAACAAGACACTCCAAAAACGTAGTGTTCAATTACCTTTAGATTTTCAGATTCGGAAGAACCACTATACCCATTCAAATCTTCATAAGTTATTAACCTTGCATAGTTAAGGGTATTCTCAATGGCAACAGGTAAGAAAGACCAATGCCAACGCTCCATTTCGTAACCCGTTCGACCGTTTATAGATTTATTAGTGTAAACTTTCCAAAAGCCAAATCGCTTTGCATTATCCTTTAACCACTGATACTCTCGTAGGCCTCTTCCGCTATCGAAATATTCATTGTTCAAGTTGTTGATATCAACTTCGGTACCCCAATGATGACGTGAAGTGCTGGGCATAGCGCTATACCTTAAAATATCTCTAGCCTTGGCTGAATCGGGCATTGTTTTTTCGTACTGTAACCACTTACGCTCCCATATCCGCCTCTGGTACCCAAAGGTTCTTCCCCCCGACACAATCTTAAGATCAACCCCTTCGGCTTTGGCCGCATTATGCATCTTCACAAAAGCTGTAAATGTATTTTTTTCTAGATACATATAGCGATTTGTGTAAGCGCCAGGCACCTTTACAAAGTTTGAATCGGAACCAAAATTAACCCTTCCAGTGAGGAGTTGTTTTAAATACAATGTATCTATCTCAGGGTTTACCAAACCAGTAATTTGCTTACGATAACACCCATCTTGGCTAGGTATGGCTATAATTAGCACGAATGCAAACAGGATTACAAATATCTTGACAACTACTCTGAATTTTGACATTACGAAACGTTAACCTACATAAAAAACAAACATCTTTCTATGTTGACACATTCAAATCGGGCTTAATCCCAATTATCAGTATATCATCAACCTGCTCAAGGTTGCCTTTCCACTCGTTAATACTACCGTACAAGTACTTGCGCTGAATATCGAGTGGGTACTTGTGTATGTTGAGTAAAAGGTGGCGGAAACGACGGAACTTGTACTTTTTGCCTTCGGGCCCACCAAACTGATCGACATACCCATCGGTAAACATATAAATCATATCCTCGGGCTGGATTGGGATGTGATGACTATTAAATAGCGGTTTGTTTGGATCGCCTCCAGCACCAACAGAGAAACGGTCGCCCTTAATCTCAATTATCTTATTATCTCTTATCAGATATAGGTTGCTAAATGCTCCGGCAAACTGAAGCATGCTCCTCTCCTTATCTACCACACAAAACGACACATCCATACCGTCTTTTACGCTCGAGTTTTCATTTTCGCCTTTCGAGAAGGTATCGTGCACACCCTTATCCAGGCGATTTAGGATTTCGGCAGCATCGTTCACACCCATCACGTTGGTAATATTACGAAGCAACTCCACACCTATTATCGACATGAATGCACCTGGAACGCCATGGCCAGTGCAGTCTATTGCAGCAACAAAAATTTTATTTTCAGTTTCGTTAATCCAATAAAAATCGCCGCTCACAATGTCCTTGGGCATATAAAGGATAAAAGATTCGGGTAGAATCTGTTTAAAGTGTTGTTCTGTTGGGATAAGCGCTTCCTGAATGCGCTTGGCGTAGTTTATGCTATCGGTTATACTTTTATTCTGGATAAGCAATGCTTCCTTCTGATTTTGAATCTCCTCCATTGTATGTTCCCGCTCGCGAAGTAATCGGCTGGTTCGCCTAAGCATTTTGGTTCTCACCCTTAGGAATAGGAACAACGATAGCACAATCAACACAATGTAAATTATTTTGGCTATTCTCGAATTCCAGAATGTTGTTTTCACAACAACTCTTAATGCTACACCATCGTGGTTCCAAACATTATCGGAATTGGCTCCTTTTACCCTAAATGTATAAACACCTTCGCGAAGGCTAGAAAAAGTAGCCGAATGCTTATTCCCTAGCCTTATCCACTCGTCCTCAAGCCCCTCCATCTTATACATAAAAGTATTCTTCTGAGGACGGGTAAAATCTAAGGCGGCAAACTCAATGTTAATAAGCGAAATATCATGGTCGATAACCACCTCTTGCTTGCCAACAACAGAAATTTCTTGTTGTCCCTGCAGCCCAATCAACTCAATGGTTGTTATGGCAATTGGGGGAATAAAAGGATTGTGAGTAATTGAATCGGGATAAAAAGCATTAAAGCCATTAATGCCACCGAAAAAGATTTCTCCCAATTCCGACATGTAAGCCGCGCCTATGTTAAACTCATAGCTTTGCAGTCCATCGTTTACACCATAAGAAGTAAACTGTTCTGTTTCCTTATCAAACCGAGCAAGCCCCCAATTGGTACTTACCCAAACATTACCATCTTTATCGTCTTTAATGGCATAAATTAAGTTGTTTGGCAAGCCATGCGATTGGGTGTACAGTTCAAAGGTGTTTAAGTTCTTGTTGTATCTATGTAATCCCGAGGACGTTCCAACCCACAGATCACCTTCGGCATCAAGTTCAAGCGACACTATATCATTGGCAATAAGCCCACCCACCTTATACTCGCCATCGCGAGTAAATTTTTCAAACCTATTGTTTGCCAAGTTAATCCTATTCAGCCCATTAAAGGTGCCTGCCCAGAGGTAATCACCATCAAGTTCAATACAGTGCACTTCGTTTGATGACAGCGATAACGAGTCGTTTGGATTATGAAAAAAGCTCTCGATGCTTTTGTAGTTAAAGCGATGCAAGCCATTGCGTGTGGCAAACCAAATATCACCGTAATTATCCTCTTTTATGCTGTAAACTCTGTTCTCGGCAAACAGGTTACCTGGATTAACATTACACGATTCGAAAAAATTAGTAAAAGTTTTGGTTTCTGAATTGTACTTTTGAACTCCATTTCGAGTTCCTATAAGCACTGTACCGTCGTTCAAGCGATGTATTGTATGCACATAGTTATCTACAATCTGGTATGGTGCATTAGCACTGGTAGAATAATGTGAAACAACACGGTTTTTGTTACGATTGAAGAGGAACAGCCCACGGCCCCATGTTCCTACCCAAGTAGTTTTACCATCTTGCAAAATTGAGGCAACAGTATTATTTGCAAAAAGGTTATCGCCCTTACTATCCTTGCCGTATGCTTTAAACTTTTGATTTTTCAAATCCCATTTAAGCAACCCCGACTGCATCCCAACCCAAAGGATTTGGTTGTTATCCTCAATTATTGCATTTACCGATGATGAAAATTCCTCAGCTTCATCGAAATTAGGCTTAATGGGAATAATAATCTTGGCTTGGGGTAAAAATTGTGCTAAGCCAAAATCGGTTCCCACTAAAAGTCGTCCTTTGCTATCGGTGAAAATTACATTGATACTTCTAAACTCAGCAATAACCCGAGCAGGGTTTAAATAACGCTTAAAAACTCCAGTTTTGGAATCAAACCTATCAATACCTGAAGACGATGCTACCCATAGGTTATTTTCATCATCTTCGGTTATACAGGTAATCCTATTGCTACTTAGCGATTGATTGTTTTTAGGATTATGAGTAAACTGTTTAAACGAACCTGTTTTACGATTGAGCAGAAAGAGGCCGTCCTTAGTCGCTATCCAAAAGCGATTTTGGCTATCCTCAAACATAGAGAAATCATTCCCATCGGAGTAAAAAGTTGTTTGGTCGGCAAAATGGGTATGCCTAACAAACGAGTTGTTCTCAGGAACGTACCTGTCGACAGATTCGGTTGTTTTCACCCATATTACCCCCGACCTATCTTTAAACACCTCAAAAACTCTATCGTTACTAATTGTCGATGTGTCATTAGGAGAGTGAAAGTAATTCGTGAAAGTTTCATCAACTCTGTTAAATACGCTAAGTCCTCGCCAAGTACCTATCCATAAATTCCCATCATCATCTTCACAAATAGAAAGTATAGTGTTGTTGCTTAATGATGTTTTATCTAAGGGGTCGTTTCGGTAGGTTTTAAAACCATATCCATCGTATCTATTTAGTCCATCCTGAGTACCAATCCATAAAAACCCGTACGAATCGAGCAGCAAGCTATTAATATTTGTTTGAGAAAGGCCACTCTCAATGTTAAAGATTTCAACTCGAGCATCGATTTCGCTGGCCAATATGTGCACAGGCACTATTAGCGCCAAGGCAATAAATAGCAATATGTTATGGATAAAACTCTTTGTCATTTAGATGTAAACGGTATTCTATCAAATATACTAAACTATTTTAGTATAGCATCATTGCCAAACGGCATATTATCAAAATTGGTTGATGGGGAATTGATTAGAGGGCCAATCCGCATCATTTCCCACTTACTGTTTATGGTTTGTATTGTTTTTGCACTCGACCTAACCACGTTGGGCCAATTACGTGGGAACCTGTCCGATGCAAACGATTTGCGTGTACCATCAACAACTAGAGTTGATTGCCCACTGGCATTGTGATACTCAAAGCAGTCGCGGGCAGGATCGGTATTTCCAGAAGCATACCAGAGCAGCAAGTATAAATTATTAAGCGATATTTCCTTATCAACAACCAGCAAGATTTTAGGCAAACTGTCCTTTAGCACAGACAACACACTGTTTGCCATTTCCTTAACAGTACTCACCAGAGTCTTATCGACACTAATAAGTAGCACTGATGCCGAAAAATTGAAAAGAGCAGTTGAAAACCCGAAAAGATTCAGCTCACTTTCTTTCAACAACTTGTCAATCTTATTGGGGTTACAATCATACAAATATGTATCTGATGCCTTCTCTTCAGGAAGTTTTTCTGTTAAATCGAGTAAAATCTTACCTCCAATGCCAGACGTGCTTGAGGCATGGTCGAGCACATCGAGCGGCCCCTTACCAATGTAATAGTCGGTGCCAGGGTTAAAGTTTTGCTCAAAAACTTTAGCCAAATCAGCACCATTGCGAATATCGATATCGGAACTTACAACTAATAAAATCTTATTAAACATCATTTGGCCAGCGCCCCATAAGGCATTAGCCACCTTGTATGCTTGCCCCGGAAAAGTTTTTTTTATTTTTACAATTGCAATGTTGTGCGCCACCCCCTCTTCGGGCAAATACATATCATCCACCTCGGGTAGCATTGCAATTTTTATAGGACTAAGAAAAATACGCTCGGTTACCTTTGCAAAATACACATCCTCCATTGGCGGAACACCTACAATTGTAGCAGGATATATTGCGTTTTTTTTATGGGTAATGCAGGTTACATGAAACCGTGGGTACCAATCGGCTAAGGAGTAAAAGCCTGTATGATCGCCAAATGGCCCCTCCCAAACCAGTTCCTCCTGAGGATCAACATAGCCTTCAATAACGATATCGGCATCGGCTGGCACTTCAATATCAACAGTGATTCCTTTAACCAGCTTTACTGGTTTTTTGCGAAGGAAACCAGCCAAAAGGTACTCATCAATATTATCGGGGAGTGGAGCGGTTGCAGCATAGGTGTATGCTGGGTCTCCGCCCAGAACAACGGCTATGGGCATTTTTTCACCACGTTTTTTGTACTCCTCATAGTGCCGTGCTCCAGTTTTATGCCTATGCCAGTGCATTCCTGTTGATTTGCTATCGAACACTTGCATACGATACATGCCCACATTTCTTATCCCTGTATTGGGATCTTTAGTGTTAACCATTGGGAGTGTAACAAAGGGGCCTCCATCAAAGGGCCAACTTTTCAGCACTGGCAAAGTTGCTAAATCGGGATTACTTACAATAACCTCTTGGCAAGCCCCTCTGCCCGAAATAGATTTGGGCATCCACCGGGCCACTTTGCCAAGGGTAGGCAACATCTTAACCTTATCGAAAAGTGAAGGCTTAGGTGCAGTTAGCAACTTAAATAGCGACTCGATCTCATGGGCGGCCTCATCGGGCGACAAAAATCCAAGAGCAAGTGCAATCCGCTCATCAGAGCCGAAAGCATTAGTGAGCACGGGAAAATCTGTCCCTGTATTTGTGAAGAGTAAGGCTTTACCCCCATTGGGTTGTTTACAAAATCGATCGGTAATTTCGGCAATTTCATAAACTGGGTCAACAAATTCATCTATTCGAATCAGCTGGCCGTTATCTTCAAGAATTTCAACAAATTGAGCAAGACTATTAAACGCCATAAATAGGTGTGTAAGTAGATAGCGTGAAGATACAAAAAAGGGCTCACCCTAGAAAAGAGTGAGCCCTTTTTTAAATTTATTGGTTATTTCAAAAATTTGAAATCTTTACCTAAGTAACGAGCCGATGATCCAAGCATCTCCTCTATTCTAAGCAGTTGGTTATACTTGGCAATCCTGTCGGAGCGCGATGCTGAGCCAGTTTTAATTTGACCAGTATTTAATGCAACGGCAAGGTGCGCAATGGTTGTATCCTCAGTTTCGCCAGAGCGATGGCTCATAACCGAAGTCATAGAGTTGGTATCGGCCAAACGAACAGCATTAATAGTTTCTGTTAAGGTACCAATCTGGTTAACCTTAATTAGAATACTGTTTGCAGCCTTCTCGTCTATTCCACGTTGAAGTCGCTTCACATTGGTTACGAATAAATCGTCACCCACTAGCTGTATCTTATTACCAAGGGTTTGGTTTATGAGTTTCCAACCTTCCCAGTCGTCCTCGGCCATACCGTCTTCAATAGATACAATTGGATACTTCTCGGCCCAATTTTTCCAGTAATCAACCATTTGGGCTGAAGTAAGCTTGTCGCCAGTAGATTTGTGTAGGTGATAAACTTTCTCATCTTGTAAATAGTACTCCGACGATGCTGGGTCAAGAGCAAGATAAATATCTTCGCCAGGACGATATCCAGCATTTTCAATAGCCTGAAGGATAACTGTAATAGCCTCCTCATTCGATTTTAAGTTTGGAGCAAACCCTCCCTCGTCACCTACGTTTGTAGAGTAGCCCTGCTTCTTAAGCACAGCCTTTAGGTGATGAAATACTTCTGCTCCCATACGCAAACCCTCGGAGAAGCTAGGCGCACCGAAAGGCATAATCATGAACTCCTGAAAATCGATACTGTTATCAGCATGCGATCCACCATTCAGGATGTTCATCATAGGTACAGGCAGTGTACACGCGTTAACGCCTCCAACATAGCGGAAAAGGGGTTGCTGTGTAACCTGAGCAGCAGCATGAGCCACAGCCATAGACACGCCAAGGATTGCATTTGCACCAAGGTTTGCCTTATTCTCAGAACCATCTAGTTTTATTAGGGTTTCATCAATTAGTTGCTGATCTAACACGTGCATACCAACAATCTCCTCGGCAATAGTGGTATTTACATTCTCAACCGCCCTAAGTACACCTTTTCCTAGAAAACGGCTTTTATCTTCGTCGCGAAGTTCAACGGCTTCATGAATTCCTGTTGAAGCGCCGCTTGGAACAGCAGCTCTACCAAAATAACCGCTTTCGGTTAGCACATCCACCTCTACAGTGGGGTTACCTCTTGAATCGAGGATTTGTCTTGCATGAACGTTTACAATTTGTCCCATCTTTTTAACTTTTTGGTATTAAACACAGGGTAAAATTAGTTAAAAAAAGGGATTTAACCTTTACGGCTAATCCCTTTTGTGTATCGTTAGGATATAGTGTTACTAATCCTCTTTTGTTTCTTGTTGCTCCTCATTGTTCTCTTCAGCTGGCTTCTGTTCGTTCTCAACCTCAGGAGTAACTTGCGCCTCCTCTTTTGGTTCTTCCTTCACCTTATCAGCAGGTTTAGTTTCTGCTTTTGGCTGAGCTGAAGTATCAGAATCTTTTGACTTGCTTCTACGAGTACGTTTTGCTGCTGGTTTAGCTGCTGCCTTTTTCTCAGTAGTATAAGTTTCGTTATAATCTACAAGTTCAATAATACACATCTCAGCGTTATCGCCTAAGCGAGTACCAGTTTTAAGGATACGAGTATAACCACCTGGCCTATCGGCAACTTTTACAGAGATATCGCGGAAAAGTTCTGTAACTGCATACTTATCTTTAAGGTAAGCAAAAACTGTTCTGCGTGAGTGAGTAGTATCGTTTTTACTTTTGGTAATCAAAGGTTCAACGTAAGTTCTAAGCGCTTTAGCCTTGGCCACAGTTGTTTTAATACGCTTATATTTTATAAGCGATACGGCCATATTGGCAAGCATTGCCTTACGGTGAGAGGCTGTGCGTCCTAGATGATTTCCTTTTTTATTATGTCTCATCGCAATTATTCCTTGTCAAGTTTGTACTTTGTAATATCCATACCGAAAGATAGGCTCATCGCATCGAGTAGGTCTTCGAGCTCGGTAAGTGATTTCTTACCAAAGTTCCTAAATTTCAGCAGATCGTTTTTGTTAAACCTCACCAAGTCGCCAAGGGTATCCACATCGGCTGCCTTAAGACAATTAAGTGCTCTAACCGAAAGGTCGAGGTCAACAAGTTTTGTTTTAAGCAGCTGGCGCATATGTAGCACTTCCTCGTCGAACTCATCATTGGCGAACTTGTCGTCTGAGTCTAAAGTGATTTTCTCGTCAGAGAAAAGCATGAAGTGATAGATAAGAATTTTAGCTGCCTCTTTAAGCGCATCCTTAGGATGGATGCTACCATCTGTCTGGATTTCGAAAACCAATTTCTCGTAGTCAGTTTTCTGCTCAACCCTATAATTTTCAATATCATACTTCACATTCTTAATGGGGGTATGAATTGAATCAATAGGAATTACGCCAAACTCAGCATCCTCTTCCTTGTTTTCATCGGCGGGGATATAACCTCTACCCTTTTTAATGGTAACCTGTATCTCGAGCTTTACGTCGGGCTCCATTCTGCAGATTACGAAATCGGGGTTAAGCACTTTGAAACCTGTGAGAAAGTTAGAAAGGAATCCCGCTTTAAATTCATTCTGTCCAGAGATTGAAATAGTTACCTTCTCATCCTCAACATCCTCTACCACACGTTTCAGCCTAATTTGCTTGAGGTTTAGAATAATTTCGGGAACATCTTCTACAACTCCAGGTATAACGGAGAACTCGTGATCAACACCAGAAATCTTAATAGATGTTATGGCGAATCCCTCAAGCGACGACAGTAGAATGCGTCTGAGAGCGTTGCCCACGGTTATTCCATAGCCTGGCTCTAGAGGACGAAACTCAAATCTACCAAGGGTATCGGTAGATTCAAGCATTATTACCTTATCGGGTTTTTGAAATGCCAGAATTGCCATTCGGTTTAGTTTTTACTTGGAGTATAATTCAACAATTAACTGTTCCTTAATATTCTCAGGGATATCGGAACGTTCGGGGTTGCTCATAAATTTGCCAACCAGCTGATTGCCATCCCACTCGAGCCACGAATATTTAGTAGCGCGGTTTGATGCCAACGACTCGGTAATCGCCAGTAGTGATTTTGATTTCTCGCGAACACCTACCATATCACCTGGTTTAATGGTGAATGATGGGATATTTACCAATTTACCGTTAACTACTATGTGCCTATGCGATACAAGCTGGCGAGCAGCTGCGCGGGTTGGCGCAATTCCTAATCGATAAACTACGTTGTCGAGCCTCGACTCAAGCAGCTGAAGCAAAATTTCACCAGTTACACCTGGCATTCTTGATGCCTTTTTAAATGTATTGGCAAACTGCTTTTCAAGCACACCATAGGTAAACTTGGCTTTTTGCTTTTCTTGAAGCTGAGCACCGTATTCTGAAACTTTCTTTCTTTTTTTGTTCAGGCCATGCATTCCTGGGGGGTAGTTCTTCTTTTCAAGAACTTTGTCTGGCCCAAAAATGGGTTCCCCAAACTTACGTGCAATTTTAGTGGTTGGTACAGTATATCTTGCCATTCCTCAATAGTTTTAAAATTCTATAAT
>CAZTFJ010000029.1:0-13525 GCA_964612255.1 uncultured Rikenellaceae bacterium
GTTGGTAAACGGAGCCACGCGACGAAGAGAGTTATAAAAATCGAGTCTATCGATAGTTACCTTGTTGGGGTTGTTTTCGGGGATTACCGAATTGTAATTAGGATAAACGCCTTCGACCAAACGGCAAACTAAGGTGTACTGGTCAAGAGTAAATTGTGCGTTTTTAGAGTCGAATTCAACCATGACCTCGGCATTGCCCTTGCCAAGTATATTTTTTAGCAAACCGGCAGGTTTTTTAGGCAGGATAAAAGACTTCTCTTCGCCAGCCTGAACATCAAGCCTTTTGTAACGCACCAACTTATGAGCATCGGAAGCAACAAAGGTAAGAGCCTCGGGTGAGAACTCCAGCAAAATACCATTCATTACAGGGCGCATCTCATCGTCGGCAGTGGCAAAAATGGTTTTGGTAATACCGTTAAGCAATGCGCTGGCAGGTACTTTTACCGCCATCCTTTCGCCCTCGTCAACCTTGGCCCTTGCAGGGAAATCGTCGGCAGGTTGCCCAACAATGTTGAACTCACCGGTATCGGAAACCAGCTTTATGGCTAGCGTATCGAGGTTTACATCGAAGGTAAGAGGTTGCTCGGGAAACTCCTTAAGCGTATCGACAAGAATTCGATAGGGAATGGCCACCTGACCATCGTTGGTTACATTCTCGAGCTTAATGGTTGTTGTAAGGGTGGTCTCAAGGTCCGAAGCCGTTATTTCTAGGTCGTTTCCGTTGAGATTGAATAGAAAATTATCAAGAATTGGCAGGGTATTCTTTGAGCTGATAACCCTACTTACCACCGATAGGTGGCTTAAAAGTTCTGTGCTGGAAACTACAAACTTCATCAGTATTGAATTTTAAAATTGTTAGCAAATGTAATACTTCTGTCGAAATTTCGCTAAATCACCTAAACAAATACACTTGAAACCGAAACCTAAGCAAATGGGTTAAACGCCTATTTGGTTCTGAAAATCAAATGTGTTTATTGCTGAAAAATAGATACCAATATTACAATTTTTTACGAAACTAGGCAAAGATATAATTAGTTTTTATAACTGAAACGATGCTACACCTTTTAGCACGCTGTGCATATCTATATACTTAACTATAAATACCCTTTTGCTACCCGAAATAGTTACGTAAACCCTATCTAAATCAACATTAATAGTCCTTCCTAGCTCATCGGTGTACTCCTCAACAGGAATTGGGTACACTCTTAGCTCATGCTTATTACCATTCTCTGTATAGATGGTAAAAATAAAATCGGGCTCGGAGAATATTACAGCAGCACGCTCCTCGTTGGTAAGTGTTGCAATATCATGGTATTGGATTTGCGATAATTTTGAAAGCAACTCCTTAACCTCATCAACATTAACAGCATTTATTTGCTGCCCGCTGTAGATGTGAAACAGCCTAAATTGGTTGGGCGATAGAACATCAATACGATACGATTGCTCCACATTGGAGGGAAGTTCAACTTGTACAGCGGAAATTTCATTGGCACTAGGCATTGGAACTTTGTTGCCAATCCAATACTCGGGTATAGTTTTAAAGAGATTTGCAATTTTGCCCTCATAACTAGGAAGGTTTACACGGTATGCATTATTGGCACCGCTGAGGTAAGCAACATTAGGTATAGCAGTATGCGATGTACTGGCAACCCAGTAATGCTTTATAACTTTACGAGCAGAGGATATCTTAACCTCAACTCCATGCTGCTGTATAAATCCAACAAGGCTATCGCTAGCACTAATAGGCACCGGCCCTGCAAGTTGCAAGCGAGTTACAACTCGCAGCAAAGCACCAATTGCATCGGCACTTGCATTTTCATTGTTGTTAAGCAGCCAGCTGTTAGTACTTGTACGTTGCAACAACACTTTTTGGTTATTGTGCAATATTTCTATTCGGTAAATCTTTTCGGCATCCAAAACAGCAAATTCTGTTTCTCTTTCTTGCTGTCTGTTCTCAACCAAATTTGCAACCAAAAAATAACCCGCAACAATTAGCAGTAAAGCAAACCACCAGTATTTTTTTAAATAATCACTCATACAACTTACGCTAACTGGTAAAACGCTTTCGCCTAATAATAAGCCAAATACTTACAAAAACTAGGAGTAAAACCGAAGGTAAAATAAGGTTAAGAACCTGCCATCGTACACGCTGCTCAAGCACTTTGCTTTTATCTAGCAAACGGAGTTTAAACTCGCGGGTACGAAGGTTCATTAGCCCCTTATCATCGTTAAGATAGTTTATTGCGTTTACAATAAACTCCTTATTGCCGTAGGTTTGGCGCGAGTACCTATCGTAGCCCAATGGGGTTACGTAAGCGCCATCGGGTCGCCGGCTTACCTCGTTGCGAATAATATCGGCATCGGAAACAACCACCATCCGGGTTGGCATGCTCTGTTCATGAAAGTTAAAGGCGTTTCCGTTGTTAAACATGCTAAGCGGTCTGTTAGCAAATGCCGAAGGGAACACACCCTCAAGAAGCACGGCAATGGGTAAGTTCGATTTGTTAAAATCGCTCTCGAGAGGGCTTTGCTCTATATGCCCAAGATTTATAAACAGAGGCACATTTAGCGTGCGGCTGTATGGCGATGTGGTAAGCAGTATTTGCTTGTGTACATCGGGGTTCATACCAACGGTATCGATTGGGCTAGCAAAGCGACTGGCAATCAGGTTTAAATTGCGAGTAATTGGATTGCTTCCTGGAGCATTTAGCAGCGGGTAGTAAACCCAAGGAGCAGGAACAAAGCGTGAGTCTTGCCCCTGTAAGCCAACATTAACAGGTATTATGGCGCACTGCATATCCTGCACTAAGGTTGGATTAATGCGCACCCCATACTTAAACAGCAAATCGTCAAGGTTGTGATTATTTGGGAAAGCCAGCGTGGTTGCTCCCTGCGATAAGCTATCGATGCTAACATTAACCGCATCGACAACCCAAAGCACTTTACCACCGCCCATAATGTATTGGTCGAGCACTAGCTTGTCGGCCTCCGGAATGCTCTTTTGAGGCCCTGCAACCACAACTACCGAGTATGGATTAAGACCACCCACCTCGCCACCAAGAACCACCCTGTGCACCTCGAACTGCTTCACAAGTTCCTGGGCAATATCGCCAGTTTCCAGCTCATCGAGCTGATCATGGCCGTGAACAAATGCCAGTTTGGGTTTCTCGTTAGGCAGTAGAGCCATTATGGTACTTACCAAGGAGTATTCAAAACCTTGAACAGATATATTGATATTCTCTTCGCCACTAAGCGCCGGATTATTCTTGAGCAGATTTACAACCCTCTCCTTACCTTTGTAGCTAACTATTGCACCTGGGAAAATGGCCTTTTGGGAAGAGCCTCCTTTTGAGTCGCGCTCCTGAATGTTGGTTGGTTCAAGCCCTCGGTCGTATAAATCGCGCACTAGCGCATCGCGTTCGCCCTTATCGGCTGATGCCAGAGGATCGGCAAACTCAAATTCTAGCATACGACCACCGTACACGCTAAACTCATCGAGCAATTCACTCAGTTCCCGCTTCATCCGCCTAAAACTTAGGGGCAAATCGCCATCTAAATAAACCTTGATGTACACCACATCATCTAAATTTGTAAGCACCTCTTTGGTTGCTTTGTCGAGGGTGTAACGTTTTTCGGCAGTTAAATCTACCCTAAAATGAGCTATACTCGATATGTAGGCCAGCAAGACAATGGCTACAATACCAATTGCCAGTTCGGATAAACTCTTTTTTTTGGTTGATGAAATTATCATACTAAAACATATTTCAGAATGGGATATATTACCACTTACGACGCTGTAAAACAAAGCGAGTTAGCAAGATAAAAAAGGCCGAAAGCCCAAGAAAGTAAACTATATCACGCGAATCGATTACGCCTCGGCTAAGCGACTGGTAATGCTCGTTAATACCAACCGAAACCAAAATGTGCTCCACATCCTTGAACAAGTAAACCGATGCAACAGACTCAAGCCCGATATACATGAAGAAGCTAAGTATAACCCCCACAATAAACGAAACAATTTGGTTCTGCGTTAGGCTCGATGCAAAAACGCTAATGGCAGCATAGCCAGCAGCAAGAAAAAAAAGCCCAATGTAAGAGCCCCAAGTACCTCCAGTATCGACATTACCCACAGGACTACCCAATAAGTACACCGACAAAAAAAAGATGAGCGAGGGCAGCAGAATAATTATTACCAGCACAACCACAGCAAAATACTTACCTAACACGAGCTGCGTATCGGTAATTGGACGAGTAAGGAGTAATTCAATGGTTCCCGTTCTTTTTTCCTCGGCAAAAGCCCGCATAGCAACAGCTGGGACAAGAAACAAAAACACCCAAGGCGCCATCAGAAATAGCGTATCGAGGGTTGCATAACCACCATCGAGCACATTAAGTTCACCGGGAAAAACCCACACAAATAGCCCATTGATAACTAAAAATACGATGGCCGCAACGAGACCCGTTAACGATGAAAAAAAGCTATTGAGTTCCTTAATAAATATTGCATACATAAGCGCATAAGTTTGACACAAAAGTAGCAGAATTTGCTAAACGGGAATAATTAATATTTGTTAAAGGGGCAACCGATATCTGGCGCGGAGAATAAAGCGTACGTGGGCATAAAACGCCTATACATTATTTCTTTTAAGGTACTGCCCCAATGTTGCTCCCTCGGCCCATTGTAAGGCACGATTTAACGCTGTAGCAGATGTAAATCCGGCAAGTACGGCAACTTGATCGTTAGTTAGGTTAGGATTACTAGTTACCAACGATTTTGCATGCTCAACCCGATAATCATTTACAAAATCGCAGAAATTTTTACCATATTCCTTTTTTATAAATTTGGATATCATCAAATGGCTAATCCCTAGCATTGAACCAATATCCCACACTTTAAGATCGGGGTTTTTATAAACCTTTTCCATATCAAAAAGTTTCTCCAGCTGATTTTTCATACGCTGAGGCAGTTTTCCCTCGCCTTTTATATCGGATGTGTTATCTATCTCAACAAATACTGCTTGCTGTTTGCTCCCCAATAATCCAATGGTAAATAGCAAAATAGAAAATATAGCTGAGGGGAAAAGCAAAAGCAGCAAGTTATGCAGGAATAAATTACGCCCTATCACCGCCAAGGCTACGCTAGAAAGAGATGTTAAAGCAAGGCAAAAGTTAAAAAACTGCAACCAGTTTAGCCTTCTATCATCGGTATTAGAGTAGTAATCTTTAATTCGAAGGTTGTTCTTGCGAATTAGCCTAAAGTTAAGAACAAGGTAAAAGAATATTTGAAACAAAAACGTGAGCCTGCCTACTACAAATAGAATGTACATAGCCTCCTGCAACCTCGACGATGGTCTTTGGCCTGCAACTAGAATATCTGATATAAAAGAGATGCCCCTCTCGCGGCCCATAACAAGATATCCAATTAAAATAAGTGCAAACACAGCAAATGGTGCCACTAAAAATTGGTAGTGTTTTCCGATTGAAAATCGGGAATCGACTGTTAGTAAACGAACATAAATGTGGTACAAGGGGTAAACCAAAAGGTAAGCAAGGGTATAAAAGCTATCGAGATAAAGATATACATCAAACTGTTCAGTAAAATAGAAATAATGTGAAATGTAAACCCACGAAGCAATAAACATAAACCAACCTAGGAAAAACTTTGGTTCTTTCGACGATTTGGCAGACAAGATTAACACCAAAGCCCAAAAAAAAGTAACATATATAGGATTAAGTAAAAGAATATTCATAGCAAGCCCAGTAATTTGATAATACATCAAATTTAGCAATGATTCTGAAAAGATTGCAAAAAAAATCGAGGTCATATAAATATGCACCTCGATTATAACGATAAAAATCTAATTGCTCAATATGAACAAGCATTGCGAACTACCATACGAATACTTGTTTTTGTAAAAGTAATTGTTGGAAGGCTGATTAAAAATAGAAGTTAAGCCCACCGCCTATAAGGTGATAAGCCGGAGCAGTAAGACCAACCTGTGCTTCGAATATAAAACTTACCCCTTTACGAATACCAACCTCCATACCAATGGGTATCCAAAGCAAAAAGTCGGTAGAGTTACCAAAATTAACATCTAAATCGGCACCACTAAACGCTCTCACGCCACTTCCTATGGGAAACGTAGCCAGAAATGTACCATCGAGACCAAAGTTGCCAAAGTTATGCGCGCCAAAGGCTAACGACATGTTCTTGGCCACCACAAACTCAATATCTGCACCAAAATAGTTCGAGGGGCCTAACACACCAACTGTTACTCCAAAATCGATTCCCTTTTTTATACCATACCCACCGTGGAGAAATAGTATAAAATCAGTGCCCCCATTTATAAGAACGGCTGGCTCAACTCCCAATGAAAAATCCTTGGGTTTTAAGGTACTACCTGTGTTAAATACCTGAGCATTAGCAGACCCAAAAACGAGTAGGCAGGTAAAAGCAACAATAATCTTTTTCATACTTAATAATTAAAATTATACATCTGTACAAAGTAAGTAAAAACAAAAGAAATTCGTTTAGCTGAAAAACCCTTTTCGGGTTAAAAACTTAATTGCCGAGCATATACAAATCTAATAATATGATACTTAACCATAGAATAAAAAACAAAAAATTAACATTGAACCAAAGTAAAAATTTTAGGGAATACGATTAGAAAAGGCTAAAACCAAAAAAAATGATAATTTTGATTTTTTGGCTTTTTGCTAAGATGTAACAAACAAGAATTAAGATGAGAAGAATAGCAACCCAACTTGCACTATACACATTATTAACGGTTATACCAGTGTCCATATTTGCTCAGCATAAAGGGTACTCAACCAAAAAGAGGCGAGCCGTTAAGCAATACGAGTTAGCTCTGCAAGCTTACGATGCTTTTGAACTCAATAACGCCATACAAGCCCTTGACAAGGCCATTAAGATTGACGAAAATTTTATTGAAGCGCATGTTTTCCTGTCGCAGGTATACCAAATGGCCAATCGGCCAAAAATGGCTATTGATGCAGCCGAAAAGGCTATTGCAATTAGCCCCAACTTTTTTCCAAACCTATACTTCAACCTGGGAAATATGCTTATGAAAATTCCTGATTATCATCGGGCACGGCAGCATTTAATAAAATTCACTGAATTTAAACACATTAACAAAGAGATGCGTGAGGTTGCTGAGCTTTTTATTAAAAGCTGTGATTTTGCCATTGAGGCCATGGCAAATCCAGTACCTTTTGAACCTATAAACCTAGGAAATGGGGTAAACTCATCGCTAGATGAATACTGGCCCAGCTTATCGGCATCGGAAAATACGTTGGTTGTAACCGTTAAAAAGCCAATTATGCAACCCGATGGCGAACCATCGGGAAAGCATCAGGAAGATTTTTACATCAGCCACCGCAACAGCAACGGCAACTGGGAGCAGGCCACAAGCATTGGGGCACCCATAAACTCGCCCTACTTTAACGAAGGGGCTCAATCGATTACTGCCGATGGAAAAACTATGTACTACACCATTTGCCGGGGATACTGCAATCTTTACCATAGTCAGCTCGACAACGATGGCCAATGGGGCACCCCCAAGCCTTTGCCAAACCCCATAAACCTTCCCTATTCAAGCGAGAAACAACCATCCATATCGCCCGATGGGAGAACGCTATACTTTGTGAGCAACAGGGGTAGCAGGCGAGGTGAGTTTGACATTTGGCGAGTTCGCAAACTGGGAGAAAAAAGTTGGAGTAAACCCGAAAAACTTAGCGACAGCATTAACACCATGTATAACGAGCAATCGCCTTTTATACATTTCGACAATAAAACGCTTTACTTCTCTTCTAACGGCAGGGTTGGTATGGGTGGACTCGACATATACATGGCCAGAATGATAAACGACTCGACCTGGAGTACACCAAAAAACCTAGGATATCCCATTAACACCCACCGCGACGAGGATGGGCTAATAGTAAATGCTAAGGGCACTATGGCCTACTACTCATCTGACGTTGACCCCAATATGGGCCGCGACATTTACCGATTTGAAATTCCAGTTGATATTCGCCCCACACCTACTTCATACATCACCGGTACAATTACCGATATTCGCAACGGTTGGCCAGTAAGGGCAAACTTTAGCCTAGTTGATGTGGTAACCGATAGCACAATTATGGAAGCCCAAGCATTGAACGATGGCACATTTCTGCTAACCATCCCCACTAACAGAAGCTATGCCCTTTTTGCATCGGCACCCGATTACCTATACCACTCCGAGCATTTCGACCTAAAAGGCATTTACAGCGCCGATAAGCCTTTCCGCAAGAATATTGAGCTCACACCTATTCGAATTGGAGGCACCATGGTAATGCGTAATGTTTTTTTCGAAACCGACTCGTACCTGTTAAAAGATGAATCGATATCGGAGCTAAACAAGCTAACCGAATTGCTAACCATTAACCCTACCCTCTCGATAGAGGTGGGAGGCCATACCGACAATGTGGGTAGCGAAGAGTATAATCAAGTACTATCGGAGAATCGAGCCAAATCGGTGGCCGACTATCTTCTAAAGAAAGGGATAGACATATCGAGAATTACATGGAAGGGCTACGGGCTAACCAAACCCATTGGCGATAACTCAACCGAAGACGGCAGAGCAGAAAACCGTAGGACAGAAATTAAGATTACTGGCATTTAAAAGGCGAAGAAATTACCTATTGGATACGAACCACCTTTTGTTCAGAACCGAACAAGGCTGTTCTGTTTTGAAACAAGGTGAATATCTACAGAAAAACTACAAAGTTTATATACCACTGTATTAGTGATACTTAAAAGTAGTGGTACAAGGTTTGGTTTTTGGGTTTTAAAAAAATCCATTATGATCAAAAATTATATTAAAACTGCTCTTAGGGCTATGTACCGCGATAAATGGTACAGCCTAGTTAACATTGGGGGACTCGCAATTGGTATGTGCATAACCATACTGCTTAGCCTATATGTTCTTCACGAAACTAGTTTCGACAAGTTCCACACCAACCACCAACGGATTTATCGACTGCACACGCATATTATTGAGGAAAAATCAAACGAAAAGAGATACCCCGTATCGGTATACGAAACGGGTGGAGCATTGGTAGAAAGAGTTCCAGAAGTTGAAAAGGTTGCACGATTATTTTACTCCGTAACAGGCGAGGCCACCGTAGATAACGAAACCATTAAATCGCAGGGTTTAATATACACCGACACAACCTTTTTTAGCCTATTTAACTTTCCAATAATACAAGGCAACTCAAAAGATCCGCTTGCACAACCCAACAATATTGTAATTACAGAAAGAGTAGCCAGCGCATGGTTTGGAAGCGATGACCCCATTGGCAAATCGATAAATATTTTCACCTACGATATCGATACAATAGAGCGCAGACTTTACAAGCGCCCACAGAGCCTAACGGTTAGTGCTATTATGAAAAACCCGCCAAAAAACTCGCACCTACAGCCAGCCGTTATAACCAATTTTGCAACAATGCCGGAAACCTTTTTGCGGGTAAACGGATTAGACTTTTACACATACCTCAAAACAAATAGGCCAATAGATAGTGAGCTACATGGCCACATAGCTAAGGTTAATGCCGAAACCATTGAACAAGGATTTGGGAAAGATCACCCCAAAGAGTTTACCCAAACCCACGTTATGCCAATAGCTAAAATACATCTGCATGCAAACTATCAGTCAGAAAGGGGAAAAACAGCGAACTATACTTTTGTGCTAACGTTGGGTATTGTTGCTGCACTTGTGCTATTAATTGCATCGATAAACTTTATAAACCTAACCACTGCCCGAGCCGACAACCGTAAGCGTGAAGTGGGCGTTAGAAAAACTGTTGGGTCCAGTCGTAACATGATAATTGCACAATTTATTGGCGAGTCTGTTCTAACATCGATGTTTGCACTTATTTTGGCATTAATGCTGGCCGAACTCACCATTACACCCTTTAACACGCTTATTGGCACACAGCTCTCTCTCGACTACAAGCACAACATTAGCCTATTTATTGCGCTTGTTACACTGGCAATTACGATTGGAGTATCAGGGGGACTATATCCAGCACTATACGTTTCTAGGTTTAACCCTCTTGCAATACTCAGAGGACTTACCGAAAAAGGAAAACAAAACGTATTCATAAAAAGAGTTTTGATAATTTTTCAATTTGGCATAGCCACTACGCTAATATTTGGGCTTATTGTGATTAACTCACAGCTAAGGTTTATGAAACGAAAAGACTTGGGCTTTACTCCACAAAACGTAGTTATTTTCTTTGGCCTAACCGAAAACCTTATTGCAGGCTACAACTCCCTAACGAACGACCTTGAAGCTATCCCCAATGTTATTTCAGTATCGGGAGCCCAAAGTTTTCCAAGTGCTGGGTTTAGCGGTATGAACCTAGCGCTTGAAGGCGAAGAGCCAACCAGCGCATTTAGCGTGAAAGAACATCGCGTACAGGACAACTACATTGAAACAATGCAAATGCAGCTAGTTGATGGCCGAGATTTTAGGCCAAACTCTCCTGCCGATAACGAGGGCTATATAATTAACGAAACGGCGGCCAAAATGCTTGGGATAGAGAATCCTATTGGTGCTCGCGTAATGATGTGGAAAAGACCGGGAAAGGTAATTGGAGTAATTAAAGATTTCCACTTCGCATCGCTGCGAAACAACATTGAGCCTATGGTTATATCGCGTTACAACCCACGGATGCACAACCTAACCATTAGAATTGACGAAAAGAACAAAGCCGAAAGCGTTAAAAGGATTATTGAAACAATAACAAAGCACGAACCCGGCTACTTGCCTTCGTACAGCTATCTTGACGACATACTAATGGCGCAATACGGATCGGAGGAAAAAACCTTTAACCTAATCCTTTCGGCATCAATAGTAGCCCTTATACTGTCGATGATTGGGCTATACGCGCTATCGGCATACTCGCTAGCTAATCGCACCAAAGAACTTGGCGTTAGAAAGATTCTTGGAGCCAATGCACCATCGTTAATGAACCTGCTACTTATCGACACCACAAAATGGGTTCTGGTTGCAAGCCTGGTTGCTCTCCCAGCAGGGTGGATTTTTGCCAAAGACTGGCTAACTGACTTTGCCTACCGCATCGACATAAGCCCTTGGTATTTAGTGCTAGCCATTGCGGGAACCTATTCAATTGCCTTAATTACAGTTACAGGGCAAATACTAAGGGCGGTAAGCACAAACCCTGTTGTGGCCCTTCGGTACGAGTAACAAATCATTAAAAAATGTTTTTGCCATGATAAAAAATCAAATTATATCCGCATTCAGAAACCTGAAAAGGCACAGCGTATTCTCAGCCATCAACATATTAGGTCTGGCAGGTAGTATGGCCGTATTCATACTAGTTAACCTGTACGTTAGAATGATTGCAGGAACCGATAAGTTCCATGAAAACTACCAGCGAATTTACAGGCTTGAACGGGAACAGGTACATAATATGGCTGCTCCCATTGGGCCATACCTAAAGGAGCAATTCCCCGAGGTAGAAGAGTACATTAGAGCCGCAAAAACACAGTTTAGCAGTGGCCTTTACACCTATGGCGAAAAAACCATTAAGCTTGATGATGTTTGGCTGGCCGACTCTACATTCTTCAACGTTTTCACTTTTCCGCTCACTATTGGAGAACCTGAGCAAGTGCTCAAAAAAACTAACGGCATAGTGCTTTCGGAATCGGCAGCAAAGAAACTTTTTGGCGATGAAGATCCAATTGGCAAATCTGTAACTGCAAGCGCAAAATTTGTGCTTGAGGTAACGGGTGTTATGAAAGATTTCCCAGCAAACTCGAGCATACAGGCCGATGCCATTATTCCATTTAAGTACTACACAGTTATGCGCAACAACCCCAAAGCGCTCGACAATTTTTACCAATGGAATTACAACACCCTGCTACTACTAAAACCGGGTGTTAATGTTACCCAGCTTGCTCAAAAGCTAAACCCCGACCTAAACGCGTTCATTCGAAAAAACATACAAGTACCCAAAGACGAAGTTGTTGAGTTTTTACTTACCCCGCTAACCGATATCTATTTTAATATATACAAAAACGATGATGACTTTACCCACGGAAGCAGATCGAATATTTCCATTGCCATAGGGGTATCGTTAATAATTTTACTCCTGGCAATTATTAACTTTACCAACCTTAGCACAGCCCAAGCCACCTATCGAACAAAAGAAATTGGGATTAGAAAAACTGTGGGGGCAAGCAAAACAAACTTAATAAAACAGCACCTGCTCGAGAGTATAGTTACTGCATATATATCAATAATAATTGCCGTTTTGCTGGTTGAGCAACTCATCCACCTGTTCTCATCAATGGTGAATATTAGTCTTAATTTTGAAGTTTTTGATCCCTTTAACCTGGCTACAATACTACTTGGGCCTTTGGTTTTGGGCATACTTGCTGGGTCGTATCCTGCATTTTACATTAGCTCATTCTCGCCTAACGCCATACTATCGGGCGGAAAAGCAAACATTCAAAAGGGCGAAAGTTTCAGAAAAGTTCTAACCACATTCCAATTCCTGGCATCCATTGTGCTCATTGCGTTTACACTGCATATAAACAGGCAGGTAAACCATTTAAACAACCGTGACCTTGGAATTAACAAAGAGAACAGAATATTCATTGAGGTTTCGCACGATATAAATAAGAATTTGGCGGTTTTTAAAAACGAGTTGCTATCAAACCCCGATATCATTTCGGCATCGTACCACGCCTCGCCCATTGGCAATGTGAACGAGGGCTGGTCGATGGATTACAAAGGGCAAGAAGTTAGCTTTAGCGTACAGCTAGCCGACTCGAGCTATTTTAAAACTTTAGACATAGGTATTTTGCAAGGCAGAACATTTAAAGATTACGAGCCAGCCGATTCTGTATACGAGGTTATTATAAATAAGCATGCTGCAAACTTATACCAGCTAACCGACCCCATTGGTGTCACCTTTCACTTTTTACAAAATTCAACGCTCAGAGTAGTTGGGGTTATGGAAGATTTTCACTTTGAAACCCTTCACAAGCCAATTGGGCCGCTAATGATTGTGAACAAACCATTCGCCAACCTACTTACAATAAACTACTTGCCAAACAAAACACAGGAAACAATTCAGTACATACAAAAACTTTGGCAAAAGCATTCGCCCAATACACCCCTAACATACAATATACTAGCCGATGATTTAACAAAGCTTTATGCCGAAGAGGCACGGCTAAAAAGGTTGTTCCAAGGTTTTACAATTGTTGCAATTTTTATTGCCTGTATTGGCCTATTTGGCTTGGCAACTTTTAGCATTGGCAAGCGGATAAAGGAAATAGGAATAAGGAAAGTTTTGGGCTCAACCTCGCTAAAGGTTACCACGTTATTGGTGTGGCAATTTTGCAAGATTGTTTTGCTATCAATGGCAATTGCCATCCCCATAGCTTGGTGGCTCATAACCCAATGGCTTCAAAATTTTATAACGC
>CAZTFJ010000030.1:0-6420 GCA_964612255.1 uncultured Rikenellaceae bacterium
GGTTTTGGTTTCCGTTGTGGTTTTCTGGGATTGCTTCATATGGAAATAATACAGGAGCGATTATACCGTGAGTTTGATATGGATGTGATTACAACAGTGCCTAACGTATCGTACAATGTTTACACAACTAAGGGCGAAAAAATCGAAATCCATAACCCAAGCGGATTACCAGCACCTACCCTAATCGATAGGATTGAGGAGCCCACCATTAAGGCTCAAATTATTACCAATAGCGAGTCGTTGGGAGCCGTAATGAAACTTTGTATCGATAAGCGTGGTGAGCTTAAAAATCAGGTGTTTCTTACAACAGACCGAATCGAGCTCACCTTTGTAATGCCATTATCCGAAATTGTTTTCGATTTTTACGATAAGCTCAAATCTTTATCCAGAGGATATGCTTCACTCGATTACCATATGGAGGGTTATCAGATAGCAACCCTAGTTAGGCTCGATGTGTTGCTTAACGGCGAGATGGTTGACGCATTATCTACCCTAATTCACCGCGATTATGCCTACTCGTTTGGCCGCAGAATGTGTGAGAAGCTAAAGGAGTTAATACCTCGCCAGCAGTTCGATATTGCCATACAGGCTGCTATTGGCACAAAGGTAATTGCTCGCGAAACCGTTAAGGCCCTTCGGAAAGATGTTACGGCCAAATGCTACGGAGGTGATATAACGCGTAAGCGTAAACTCCTCGAAAAGCAGAAAAAAGGTAAGAAGCGTATGCGGCAAGTGGGTAACGTAGAGGTTCCACAGCAGGCATTTCTGGCTGTGCTTAAGATGGATTAGTACACCCTAAAATACAAAAAAGGGGCGAAAATTTTCGCCCCTTTTGTCTGTGTTATAGTTCAGTTTCTAATGTTCCAATGTAGTGTCTTCCCAGCATCTAACCCATTCTATGTTCATTTCAGCAGGTAGTTGACCATTAACATTATCGCCATTTACTCCGGAGGAGAAAACTAGATATGCTGGAGCATTAGGTATATTCGCTGTTGTTTCGGCGTAGGTTATCCCGTTTATCTTCCAGGTAAGTTTATTTGGTGCCCATTCCAATCCTAGAATGTAGTAGCTGTTTTGAAAGTTGAATCCACTTAGGGGTGCTTTAAACTTACGGATCTTATCATCAGATTGCCAAAAAATCGAACCCTGAACGCTAGGTCTTTTGCCTCCGTTTTGGCGGAAAATATCAATATGGGGTAGCATGGTATCGCCAACTAGCCAGAATGCATGAAAAATATTCGATGCAGTGGTGAATTTTACCTTGGCTTCAAACTTACCATATCGCTGTCGGAACGATTGACCTGTGTTAATAATTCCTGAAGTAAAATCGAACGAATTGGGAATAAACCCATATCGCTTGTCCCATGAAAGGCTATTGGCTTGCTCTTTTTTGGTAATAATTTTAAGCGAGGTTCCATCGAGCATTAGGTTGTTGCCATCGGTATACGCATGCTTGTCGCCAGCTAGCGAGTAACCTTTGTGAATAAGTGCTTCGCCCCAAAAGTAGCGGGTAAGCCACTTGTTTGTGTCGAGCTTCTTACTGTTGAATTCATCAGCAAAAGTTAGCTGCCACCTTATAACCTCGTCAAATTTTTTTGAGCCTTGCAGCTTTAAAAACCAGATTATTTCTTTCGATTTTTTCAAGGCTTCGTACTCAGATAATTTCTGATAAGCCTCGGTTTGCTCAAACTTGTTTTTTGAAAGGAGATACTTTTTCCGCTCAGCAAAACTTGCTGAAGTAACCTCTGCCTCTATCTCCTGATAGTGTTTAATCTTGTCCGATCCATCAAGTTCAAAATAGTCTTTTAGGTGTTTCCATTTTTTTAGCTTGAGGTATCTTTTTAGCTCGCTATCTTTTTGAAGGTTGATGAATTCGAGCTCTTTCTGAAATTCGGGCGAGTTATTTTTCCGGTGTGCTTTGCGCTGGCTTTTGTATTCTGTTGTGTTAACAAACTCTTTAAGTTCTTCGTAACGTGCTGGTTTACCCGATTGTTCAATAGCCCTGTAAAACGATAAGTTCTCCGAATCTTTAACCTGTAAGTAATTCCGAATGGCTTTATTTTTTCTTAGGCTTTTAAGTTCAAGTTCCTGCTTATGTTCTGTTGAGCCGTTGTATTTTTTATTCAACAAGTCCTTTTTTAGCTTGCTAGGCTCTTCCGATTCGGCAAACTCTTTAATGGCTACAAAATTTTTATATTCATCAGGCTCTCCAAACTGTGAACACTTTGCATACTCTTCTCTAAGGTCATTTTCACGTTTTTCGTACTCTTCAGTTTTTGGAAACTGGCCAAAGAGTTTAAGTGTAGCAAGGCGAAAGTTTAGTGCCATCTTTTGATGTGGTTACACGGTTATGGTATTATTATTTTGAGTGCGCAATGAATTTGAATGGCACCTTAATGTTTTCGGAGTAATCCTCGCCAGCTTCAATCATATCCTCGTCATCTTCAATGTAATGCCAGTGCACTTCAACCTCATGTCCTCCGCGGTGGATGTCTCTAAACTTTTCGAGCAGTTTAAGAATCATTTTGGAAGATGAGGTGTTGTAGTACTCTAGGTTAAATTTTACCTGTGTGCTTTGGTTGGGTGCTTTTGCGTACTCGTCGAACCATGAAAGAATCGGGCTAAAAAAGGTTGACACATCCTCTGGTAATGAATTCCCCGAAAACTCAAAGATGCTATTGTCCTTGTCGAGTATCACTTTGGGCGTTTCGTTGGTGGGTTCAATTACAATCTTTTCCATAATCATTCCTTTTCAGTAAGCTTTCAACTCCCAATGATAGCATAAATAAATGATATAGCAATGGGTAGTAGTGTTTGTGCTTGCAACAAATTTAACGAAAAAGAACCAAATTAGTTGTAGTTTTTTAAAATAATTGGATCAATGAAATAGAAAACGGCAAAAGAATTGATGAAAATATTCTTTTGCCGCCAAATGCTTAATATGGTATTGCTAAGAGTTAGATATCAACTTAAAACCTTTCCCTCTAACATTAATAATTTCAACAGAGGGGTCTTGGTTAAGGTATTTACGTAGCTTGGTGATGTAAACATCCATGCTGCGCGCGTTAAAGTAGCTGTCGTCTATCCAAATGGTTTTTAGAGCAAAGTTACGGTCCAGCACCGAGTTTTTATTTAGACATAGGTACCTGAGTAACTCCGATTCTTTTGTTGTAAGACGTTTAGATTCATCGCCAAGGGTTAGGGTTTGCTTGGTTACATCAAACTCGTAGTTCCCAATTTGGAAAACTTCCTGTTCGGCGCCAGAAGCATCGTTACGAGTTCGTCTGAGGATGGCCTCAATGCGTAGCAGGAGTTCTTCAATGCTAAACGGCTTGGTCATGTAGTCGTCGGCACCAAGGGTAAAGCCTTCCAGCACATCTTCCTTCATTGACTTTGCAGTGAGGAACAGGATGGGCATACTGCTGTTGATGGTTCTAATCTCTTTGGCCAGGGTAAAGCCATCTTTTAATGGCATCATCACATCTAAGATGCAGATATCGTAATGGTTATTGTTAAAGCCTTTATAGGCTTTTTCTCCATCTTTATAGAGGTCGGTTTCGTAACCTTTGGCTTGCAGATATTCCTTGAGGAGAAGCCCCAGGTTTTCGTCATCTTCGGCCAGTAAAATCCTAACATTTGCCTTTTCCATAGTAGTGTTTTTATTGAAGTGTATTTCTGTCGTTTGGTCCATTCCAGGGCAAGTAGCAACTAAATGTACTACCTTTGCCAAGGCTGCTATCAACCCAAATCTTCCCGCCGTGCTCCTCAACAATTTTTTTAACGTAGCACAAGCCTAACCCAAATCCTTTTACATTGTGGAGATTACCCGTAGGTACCCGGTAAAACTGCTCGAAAATTCGGCGTTGGTTCTCGCGGCTAATTCCAATGCCGTTATCTTCCACGGTAAAAATTAACCCCTTAGTTGCATTTTTTGTCGATACGGTTATCTGTGGGTTTCCATTTCTATACTTAACAGCGTTGTCGAGCAGGTTGTTTACCACATTAGTAATATGAATTTCATCACCCTGTATTTGGGGTTGACTTGCATGAAGCGCTGTGATCATTTCCCCCTCAACATTATTGAGTTGAATTTGGAACGACTGGCTAACCTTATGAATAATGTCATGCAGGTTTATTGGCTTTATTTTGAGTTTAAGCTTAGTTTTCTCAAAGATAGCCATTTGTAAAACTTTTTCAACCTGTAAGCCCAATCTTTTACTTTCTTCAGAAATTACTCCGCCTAGGTATCCGGTTCGCTTGTGCTCGTCGGGTATTGTTTCATCCTTAAGCATTTGGGCTGCAAGCGATATGGTAGATATGGGTGTTTTGAGTTCATGAGTCATATTGCTTACAAAGTCGCTTTTTATTTCGGAGAGTTTTTTCTGCTTAAATATTATGGCAATGGTAATGGTAAAGCTTAGAATAATAATTATTGTGAGCAAGAAAGTGGTGAAAGTCATTGTTCCCAAGGAACTCAGAAGGTATGTTTTCTGATTTGGGAAATATACAGAGAGGTAGTACTTCTTCGAAAAAAAATCGTTGGGGAAAATATTTTTCTTTAGCTGCAAGGGTGCTGAGCTGGAGTATCTTTCCGACGTGTACACAACGCTATCGTTTTCTGAGGCGAGCTTATACTCGTAGCGGGCTTTAATACCAAGTTTATCGAACTCATTGCGTATTATTGTGTCGAGTACTTGGTGCGGGATACGCTCCTCAATGGGTAGCTCAATGCGTATCATTTTGTCCACAATATTCTCCACAAACACTGTCTTATTCATCAGCTTCTCATCTATGGAGATGTTAAAGAAAACCTCGTTGTTCTTAACCGATTGCCTAACGGGTTTAATGTCCCACAAGTTTTTATCAACCCTAACTATTTGTAGCGAGTCGTTACCTGTAAAGCTCGATACTGAAGGAATTTTCAGCGTATCGAGCTGCTTAATGGTAAAAACCTGCTGGTTTTTTTCAAGCGATCGAATGCCGCTTCGGGTTCGGTTAAACGTGCTGTATCGATAAGTTAATTTTGGCGATGAAGAAGACCCTGCGGTTGCGTAGGGGCTAATCTCATCTATTACCTGAACAATAGTTTCTTGGCGTTCAACCTCGGTAGTTATCTTGTCGAGGGCTAATTTTGCCGTTTGCCAAAACTGCTCATCCTTTATCTTAACAGCAATTTTCACCCACTGGGTTTGAACAATAATCAAACCAACAGTAGCCAGCATGATTAGGCTGGCCAAAATCCATATTGCGCTCCGTCTCATGAACACAAATGTATATACTTTGAAACACCTTTTTACTAAGGGTTAACAGTATTTAACACACCTTAATTTCTGTTAGCTAATCTTATTGCTATCTTTGCAGTGTTAAATCATTCTACTTTCCATTGCGGAAAGATTAATAGAGTGTTTTTTCATAGGTTTAAGGTTTTAGGGTTAATGCAGGCGGGGTGGTTCCCGCCTGCATTGTTTTTATGCCAAAAGTTTTGCGGGAGCTATACGTGTTGCAGGTATGCGAGTTTTTTTACCTTTTGTTCGTTGAGCTCAATTATGGCTAGTATTGATGGTATTTTCTTTACCTTTACCACCAGCTCTTTAAAACCTTCTTTACTTCCGCTTTCACTTTTCACCTTCATGATGTAATCAATATTTGCCAGCTCTTTCACTAGGTATTTGCCGTCTACCTTATTCTTAACAATTGTAATATGGATGGAGGTAAAGGTCTCGCGGTTTGTTAGGGTAGGAAAGCATATATCTTGATTTACAACACTATCGGATTGCACCATTTTAATATTGATGAGCGAGTTGAGTTCCCAGGCTAGCTTGTGCATCGATAGAGCCGATGATATGGCATAGAATACAGCATTTTCGTTTGGAACCTCAAGCTTAATTTGCTTTTTTTTCATGGGTAACCAATATGTTTTTGTTCCGCGCTGTTGTATATACCTTGACTTAGTTTTCCCAGCTATGTGTTTCGGCTTTCAGCTGTTGATTGGGAATAGGGATTATGTCGATTCGTTCGAGGGCAACCATAGCGGCGTTCTGTTCGGCTTCTTTTTTCGACGAGCCAAAACCAGTGCCCAATATCTTATTGTTTAGCTTAAGTTTCGCTTCAAATGTAGGGTTTTGTCCACGGGGAGTTGGTTTCTCCTCGCTTTCAAACTCAATGCAAAGTTTGTTTTTTTGAGCCAGCTCAATTATCCGGCTCTTGTAGTCATTTTCGGTTGCACAAAGTTTCTTTAGGTTTATGTGCTTTTTGAGGATAAAGTGGGTTACCCAGCGGTGGGTGTAGTTGTATCCCTTATCTAAGTAAATAGCACCCACAAACGCCTCTAAGGCATCGCCAAAGATATGTTTGTGTGCCAATGGGTTAATGGTTTGTGTTTTCACCAACTTGTCTAACCCAATCGTAAGGGCAATGCCA
>CAZTFJ010000030.1:6437-13490 GCA_964612255.1 uncultured Rikenellaceae bacterium
GAGGAAACCTTCGTTTTTATCGGGAAAGTTTGCAAAAAGGTAATCGGCTACTATTGAATCGATAATAGAATCGCCAAGGAACTCTAAACGTTCGTTGTTAACCCTTTCTCCGTTAGCAATAGATGCGGTAACCGACTTGTGAATTAGAGCGATGTTGTATAAATCTACCTTTACTGGCTTTAGCGCAAAATACTTCCTTAACTGACGTTTTATTGATACATCAGCCGTACTGTGTTTATCTCGTTTATTTGGCCAAAAAGGGAATTGAATCACCAGCTGCTCTACTCAACAAATTTTTTAAATACAACACTCGAGTTATGACCGCCAAAACCAAACGTATTGCTAAGGGCTACATTAACGGTACGTTTTTGTGCCTTGTTAAGCGTAAGGTTAATGTTGGGGTCAATTTCAGGGTCTGGAGTGGTGTGGTTAATGGTTGGAGGCACTACTCCGTTGTTTATGGCAAAAATTGCTGCAATTGCCTCAATGGCACCGGTTGCACCCAGCAGGTGCCCATGCATTGATTTGGTAGAGCTAACGTTTAATTTGTAAGCGTGCTCGCCAAATACGGCTTTAATTGCTTTAATTTCGGCAATATCACCAAGTGGAGTGGCAGTTCCGTGTACGTTGATGTAATCAACGTCTTCGGGCTTAAGGTTAGAATCCTTAAGGGAGTTATTCATTACGTTTATTGCCCCAAGCCCTTCGGGGTGAGGAGCAGTAAAGTGGTGCGCATCGGCAGTCATACCGCCTCCGGCAATTTCAGCGTAAATTTTTGCGCCGCGCGCTTTAGCATGCTCGTACTCTTCAAGAATTAGAGCACCAGCACCTTCGCCCATAACAAAACCATCGCGAGTAGCATCAAAGGGGCGTGAAGCCGTTTTGTACTCATCGTTTTTGGTTGATATGGCCTGCATAGAGTTAAAACCACCCATTCCGGCTTCGTTAACAGCAGCCTCAGAGCCACCTGTAATCATGATGCTAGCCTTACCCATACGGATTAGGTTTAGCGAGTCGATAAGGGCGTGGTTTGAAGAGGCGCAAGCCGATACGGTTGCGTAGTTTGGGCCTCTAAATCCATAGCGAATGCTAATGTATCCCGATGCAATATCGGCAATCATTCTAGGAATAAAGAAAGGGCTAAACCGCGGAGTTTCTCCCCCCGCGATAAAACCCTTTATCTCATCCATAAATGTTTGAATTCCCCCAATTCCAGATGCCCAAATTACGCCAGACATATCGTGGTCGATTTTCTCTAAATCGAGCCCCGAGTCAAGAACGGCCTGATGGGCAGCAACCATAGCGTATTGGCAGTACGGATCGTACTTACGCAATTCTTTACGGTCGAAATGCTGCAGGGGATCAAAGTCTTTCACCTGACAGGCAAATTTGGTTTTGAACTTGGTGGTATCAAAGCTGGTAATCATTTCACAGCCACTAACACCTTTTTCAAGATTGCTCCAAAACTCATCAATGCTATTACCAATGGGGTTAAGTGTTCCAAGTTCTGTTACAACAACACGTTTTAGCTCCATAGTTCAAAAAAATTAAAATTTCCGTCAGGTTAAACTAGTTCTTACTTTGAGTTGTTTTCGATGTAAGTTATTGCATCGCCAACTGAACCGATTTTCTCAGCTTCTTCGTCAGGAATAGAAAGATTGAATTCCTTTTCAAACTCCATGATTAGCTCAACGGTGTCAAGCGAATCTGCACCTAAATCGTTAGTGAAGCTGGCCTCAGGAGTCACCTCGTTTTCATCAACTCCCAACTTGTCAACGATAATGGCCTTAACTCTGGTAGCAATATCAGACATAGCTTTAAATGTTTAATTAATAATTTGGTTTATTCAAATGTAATGAAAAAAATATTAAGCTAATTTAAAAAGCTTAATGTTGATTTCGGGGCAAAAGTATATTTTTTGTTTTTATTTTTGATGGTTTGTTCCATACTTTTTTCCCTTTTTTAATCCAACGATTGTTCAATAGTCAGAAAATGAGAAAAATAGCAATATTTGCATCGGGCTCTGGAACCAATGCCGAAAACATCATTTTATGGTTTTCAAGCTCAAAACTAGCTAAAGTGACTCTTATCCTTACCGAAAATCCAAATGCTTTTGTGTTAAATAGGGCAAAACGGTTGGGTGTTGAATCGAGGGTGTTTACTATGGATGCTCTTAAAGAAGGCAGTGTACTTGAAATGCTTAAAAAAGAGCAAATTGACTTTGTGGTGCTTGCCGGTTTTTTAAAACTTGTGCCTGCAGATTTGGTTGCTACTTATAAAGGTCGAATTGTTAATGTACATCCGGCATTACTCCCAAAATATGGGGGTAAAGGGATGTTTGGACACAAGGTGCACAGTGCTGTTATTAGTGCAAAAGAATGCGAATCTGGAATCACAATACATTACGTTACTGAACGTTACGACGAGGGCAATATAATTTTTCAGGCAAAATGCAGCGTTAGTAAAGATGACAATGCCGACTCGCTTGCCCAAAAAGTGCATGCGCTGGAGTATGAGCATTACCCCCGCGTTATTGAAGAATTAATTATTGAGCTGAATTCTCTTGAATAGTTTAGTTGTATTATTGCAGCAGGTTAAAGTTAATTTGCATACCTAACCCAAAGATAATAAAACTGTGATCCCAAGTAAGAGATCCTGCATGGTGATAACCTAGAGAGAGACCAGCGTCGGCGTAAAATTTTATATTCTTATACCCCAACAAAAGCACTACACCGGGTTCAGCAAATAGGTTTGTTTCTCTGTTTATAGTTACGCTCGATAGTCGGAGTACCCCAACTATATCTGCAAAGTTACTGGTGAATGCAATGGAAGGCTGAACAAATATCTTTTTCCGTAACGCTGTTTGCACGCCATCGTAAAAGGAGTTGCGAAAATCTGCGGGTACTCTTCCCACGCCAGCCCCAGCAAAAATGCTGTATTTGCCAAACTCGCCAATTTGTCCGTAGTACCCTAGTCCACCCTCAAGGTACGACGATTGCTCGGAAACCTTCACTGTTTCATTGTTTACCTCAATCTCTCTTTCTTCTGAGAAGTAGCTCCCTGTTACCGATAACCCCATACTATTGGTGAGTGCATATGCACCTTGGACCTCTATATTTCCTAGGCCAATAACTCCGGTAGCTTGCATATCGCCCTTTTTATCGAGTACTGGGGTATTGAAACTTGTTGGGTAGTGTACCAACTTACACGACGACAGGGTTGATACTGCAATGGTTAGTAGCAGTAAACCCTTTTTGAGTTTTATAGCCTGGGTTCTCATATCAACATAATTTGTTGAAAATTACCGCTAAATGAACCCAATGTCAAGAAAAAGTAGTTATATAGATAAAATCTATATGAATTTGGGGCTATAACAAAGTTTTTGCTCTGTTTTTTTTGCAAGCATTAGTTTTACACCTTAAACTAAAACGATGAATTGGCATAGTTTTCTGGGAAGTTGGGTTTTAGTGATATGCTATCGAGTTTTACCTTAAGTGGAGCAATGTTTTTTAAAAAACTAGCACGAAGTTCATCCTTAATGGGTTCAACCGGAGGGGCCTCAACTTTGGTGGGATCCATTGGCTTGCCATTTTTCCAAAACCTAAAGTCGAGGTGTGGCCCAGTAGCCAGACCGGTTGCTCCCACGTAGCCAATTACTTGACCTTGCTGAACGCGAGCCCCCTTTGATATACCTTTCCCAAACCTAGAGAAATGGTAATATGCAGTAGAGTATACGCTGTTGTGCTTAATCTTTACAAAGTTTCCTGCAGATTTGTTATACCCTTTTGCAATAACAACACCATCGCCAAGAGCAACAACGGGAGTGCCAGTTGGTGCAGCGTAATCGACACCAGTATGTGGCCGTCGGATTTTTAGTATGGGGTGCATACGGCTATACGAAAAGCCGGAACTGATGCGCGAGAACCGAAGCGGAGCCTTCAGGAATGCTTTGCGCAGGCTATTTCCCTGTTCGTCCCAGTAGCTCCAAACCGAGTCCTGCATATATCGGAATGCATAGTACTTTTGCCCTCGATGCTCGAACCATGCAGCGTGAACCGTGCCAACGCCAATGGAGTTGTCGTCAACATAAAGCTCATCGTAAATGGCTTTAAACTTATCGCCTTGGTAAAGGCCAAAAAAATCGACAGCCCAAGCAAAAATATCCGATAGTTCTAGCGCTAGCGTTGGATTAATGTTGTGGCTGCTCATAGCCTCCCAAAGCGATGATGTGATTTCGGCCTCGCTAATCTGAGGTACAGGAATAATTTCGCGTTCCCCAACCGATACCAAAAGCGAATCGGTAAGTTTAAAAACAACATACTCAACCTGCGAGTGCTCATAAACCATGTATTGCGCAGTTTGGTTTGTATCGAGAGATGAGAAAACTTTGTACTCGTTACCTGCCCTAATTTTACGGATATCGAATATTCCATTGGTTTTACTTGGTAGTTGATTTACAATGGCACCGCTTACCCTATGTTCAATCATGATGTTACCAAGGGTTTGATTGCGTTTAACTGTAAATGTTTCTATGTTAAAGGAGTCGATAGGCAAGCCGTATTGGAGCCGAGGTTGTATAATGCTATCGGTAGATACATCAACTGTTCGGTTTGGCTTTTGCTTAAAAGACCAATTGTTGTTAAATAGTATTACAGCAATAAGTGATATTGTAGCGATAAAGGTAATTGTGAGAATTCGTTTCATGACAAATATTTTTTGCTTAAAAAGATACTCTGCTTTACAAGTAGAATTTTGGTATGCCTAAGTTTCAATATAGCTCATAAAATCTGGGGGGGGGTGTTGCTACGATCTCATTTGCTCAAACCCCTGCCCGTAAACCCCCATAACATTAGCTACAGAAACAAACGCATCTTGGTCAATCTCCTTAATTATTTTGTAAATGTCGCTTACCTCATGCTTGCGTACTAGGGTAATAACAACCTTCTGATTTTCCTTTGAATACCATCCAACCCCATCAATTACCGTTACACCTCGGTTTATTTGTTGGGTTATGCTATCGGCAATGCTGCTGAACTTCCGCGAAAAGATAAACATTTGTACAGATTGGCGACTGCCCGATAGCACGGCATCGATAGCATAGGCTGTTATGGCCATGGCCACGTATCCATACACAATGGTTTCTATTCGTTTCACGGGGGTTAGGTCGTTAAGCACAAAAAACGACGAGCCAATTATAAACACATCGCACATTAGAATAACTCTGCCCGGACTAATATTTCTGTACTTATTAATTATCATGGCAAAAATATCGGTTCCCCCGGTGCTGCCTCCTTGTGTAAAAATTATGCCTAACCCAACGCCGGAAAGTATCCCCCCAATTATGGCCGATAGCAATTTGTCTTCAACTACAGGTAATTGAATGTACGATTGTAGTACCGACAGCAATGCCGAGCCCGCAATTACTCCAATAACTGTTTTAACTCCAAAATTTGCCCCTAGTATTCGTATGGCAAGCAGAATAAGCCCAATGTTTATGATAAAATAGGTGTACCCAACAGGGAAACCAGTTGCGTAGTATACCAGCGCTCCAATACCCGATACGCCTCCCCCTGTAATTTTATGGGGCAGAAGGAATGCGGTCCAGGATAAGGCGTACAAAAAAAGCCCGAAAACAATAATAGTGTATGTTCGAGCAGTTTTAAAAACAGAAAAATTCTTTGCCATGGTTGTTAGTTAATTTTTGGCAAAGGTAATGTTATAGAGCAAAAAAAATCAAAAAAAACGATTGGTGTGGTTGTGTTTAATGCCTAATTTGTTCAAAACCCTTTCCGTAAACACCCATTACGTTTGAAACTGATATAAATGCGTTGTTGTCAATCTCTTTAATCATACGGTAAAGGTCGCTAGCTTCATGCTTACGTACTAGCGTAATTATTACTTTTTGATTCTCTTTGGTGAACCAACCCATTCCATCGAGAACTGTTGCTCCGCGCCCCATACCCAATGATATTTTATCGGCAATCTCCTCGAATTTTTTTGAGAAGATAATAACCTGTATCGATTGCTTATTCCCCGAAAGCAATGTATCAATAGCGTATGCTTGCAACGCCATAGCAACGTAGCCGTATACAATGGTTTCAATTCGTTTCACAGGCTCCATCTCTGTAAGCACCAAAAACGACGACCCAATGATAAACACATCGCATAGCAGTATAACTCTACCTGGGCTAATGTTTCGATACTTATTTACTATCATCGCAATAATATCTGTCCCGCCAGTGCTTCCGCCCTGTGTAAAAATTATTCCCAAGCCAACTCCACCCAAGCCTCCACCAATTATTGTGGATAACAGCTTATCTTCAACAACAGGGACTTGGATAACTGATTGTAAAACAGACAGGAGGGTTGAGGCTACCGCAACGCCAAAAATGGTTTTTATCCCAAAGTTTGCACCTAACACTTTAAGAGCAACAGTTAATAGAACCAGATTAACGGCAAAAAATGTGTACCCAACAGGTATGTCGGTTGCATAGTAAACCAACGCACCAATACCCGACACTCCGCTTCCCGTAATCCGATGGGGGATAAGAAATGCGGTCCAGGCTAAGGCAAAAATGCCTAGGCCAAAGGTTATTATGGCGTAGCTTCGGGCGTTTTTGAGAAGACTTTTGGTCATAGTTCTGTATGGTTTGTGGCTGCAAAATTAGTTCAACCTTATGGGCAATAATATGATTTTTTTCAGATGATAATATATATCATCATACATGCTATAATCACAAGCATTCCTTTTTTTTGTAAAACCTGAATTGATTGGATTAATTTTTGTTAGCTAAGCTGTTTAAAATATCAGAAACTTCAAATTTAAACTTTATGGGACTAAATTTTAAACCGTTTTACTCTTCAGCATTTAGCCTCGCGCTAATTGTTTTGCTAAGCTTTTCATGTACTAAGGATGAGAATTCTGCTCCTGTAGCCAGTTTTACTTGGGAAGATAATCTTGATGAGATTATTTTGTACAACAACTCATTGGATGCCGATGGGGATTATGTGATGTACACCTGGGAAATAAGCAGCCCCGACATTACGCTATTA
>CAZTFJ010000031.1:0-4289 GCA_964612255.1 uncultured Rikenellaceae bacterium
GCTGCAGTACACTTAAAGGTGTAGGTGCGGAAGCCATCAGTTTCTGAGTTGATACCATTTGCATAGTATATGTTTGTGGTAACTACATAGTAAACATCAATACCACTAACGGTTGGTACTGCTTCAGGGAAACGGAGCTGAGTGAAAATTTCCATTCCCTCCTTAAGGCGCTCATGAAGAAGCGCAACCTTCTCTTCGTCAGTTGCTAGTGCAGTAAGTCGAGGGCACCAAGTTCGGTATCATACTCAAGATAAGAGTCCCTGTAGTTTAGGCGAAGGCTAACATTTCCATAGTAACTAGCAAATCCATAGTAAAATTCTGCTGTTTTGTAACTATCAAGATAATCTGCGCTTATATTATCCCTAACGTAATCAACCACAAGTTGATAGTCGGGTTTCGTCATCGTATAAACAACGGTAGGATCGAACACCCAACCATCGTTAGAAACCAGGAATTGCTCAGTTTTGTTATCAATGAAATCCTCGTTAATCCACTCCTCGCCGTTAAAGGTATACTGAACTGCACCAGAGTAGGTTGGGTTGCTGCCCGACTTGTAAACAACAGTTTTTACATCGCCCTCCATTGCGTAGGGGAACTTATTCAAAAGGAAGTTAGTGATATAAGAAGGTACTATAGATGAGTATAAGTAACTTCTACCCATGCTCTCATAGTCTTCAATTTGAAGAGCATAGAATGTATCTGTATTTGCTGGCTGCCATTTAGTTCCATTGTATGAGTAAATTGCATACTTTTTATCGCCAGTTGGAAGAGAGGATACTAAAATGTTATCAACCTGATAAGTTGTAGTTTGTGCTGGATCATCACCTCTATCTGCAGCCGAACGGCCATCTCCGTCGTACCTAAAAGCGATATGGATAGTTTTACCTTCAAAAGCTGATAAGTCAGCAGAGCCAGCGTTAGTCATTGCAGAATATCCGCTTGTTTGTTCGGGGTAAGAGAAACCATTAAGTTCAGTCCAAGTTGCAGTTGAAACATCACCATCAAAGTTTTCAGAAACCCAAACGGATAGGCAGGTCGCATTGTAATAACCAACTGCAACATCAAAAGTAAGTTTTGGTCCAACAGCGTTAGAAAAATCAATTTCAGGTGAAATAAGGTATGCTTGGTTTATCTCTCCCGAGTTATAAGAGGAAGCTTGAGCATAAGTATTTCCACCATATGACTTATTTACCCAGTTTATACTGCCTTCTACATTAATGGTCATCCATCCTCCCTCTGAAACAGTATTGCTTGTCCAATCTTCATCAATGTATATTGCACCTGTTGGATTTGGATCGTCAACATATTCGTATTCAACAAATTTATATTCGCCCGAATTGGCAGATGGGAAGTTGGCTGCTAAAATAACTGGTAGTTTTTCCTCAGGTGAAATAGAGGGGGTTAACAGTTCAAAGTACTCAGTTTCGCTACCCCAAGCCAGTTGATAGTCGGCTGCGTTAAGAATATTTATTGTGCGTAATTCGCTAAAATATTCAGGCTTATCGGCACCATAGGCATAGGTTACCATAGCCGAAGAGCCAAGGTCGCTATAAGGGTACATGGTTTCAAGCAGGTAAGGCACATAGTTGGCAGCCGAAACGGTTTCGGTGAAGTACATATTCTCGGCAATTGATTCGGCCATTGCAGTATCTTCAGCAGTTTGAGCATCGGCCAGTGCCGATTTGCTTATTGCTGAGTAGTCGTCGGCAGTAAGCTCATAGTCGTAGCTCACAATATTCTTGGGAGTAACCATATCGTCAAGCCCTTCGAACTGCTCGTTAAAATCGGTACAGCTAAACTGTAGCAGGGCAAGCGCTAATCCAGTTAGTAATATATTTCTTCTTTTCATGACAAGTCAAAAATTTAGAATTTGATTTTTAGAGTGGTGGAGAAAGTTCTTCCAAACCCGTAGAATACGGTTGAAGTTAGCCAGTCGTGGTTTGCTCCGTCAGTTGCATCTGAGATATACTCTGTATCGAGCACGTTGTTAATGTTTCCAATAATAGATGCATCAAGTCCACCAAGTTTAAAGCGGTAGCTGGCGTTAAAGTCTAAAGTAACGGCATCGGGGATCATCCAAGGCTGCTCAAATGAAAGAGGGTTAAGATTTGAGCCAACCGATGAGATGTTGTAGTAAGCATAGTTACGGCCAAAGTAGTGACCGTCAACGCTTACCCTTAGGCCTTTTACCAACTCGTATCTAGCGCTAAGTGCAGCCGTAGTTTGGGCAGAGTTACCAACCCTAATGCCTCCAATGTTTACCTCAATCTTGGCGTGATCTGCACTTTGCATTTCAACCACATTGCCTAGCTCGTCGGTAGGTTCACCTTGGCGGTTATAAAGGTAACCAGAGGCATCTTGCATCCATTTCCAATCGCCAACAGAAACCATACCCGAGATCTCGAGTTTTTTAATTGGCTTAGCAACAAAGTCTAACTCCACACCTTGGTGTAATGCGTTAACACCTTCCATATTGGCCACCAAACTCTCGGGGCTATTTGCATTAATGGCGCGAACCAGGGTTTTGTCTCTCCACTCGGTGCGGTAAATGTTAATGTTGGCCGAGATGATTGACGATACATATCCGTAGCCAAGCTCAACTGAGAATGCCTTCTCGTTTACAGCGTTGGGGTTGGTTATGTTACTGGTTGTTGATTGTAGGAAGGCTCCACCAGAGAAGAAAGGAGCACGCGATATAACACCAATGTTGGTGAATACGTTGTGATTTTCGTCGATGTTGTAGTTAGCACCACCTTTTGCGCTGTACCCTAGGAAGTTAATCTTTGTTGATTGGGCATCTTTCTCGTCGTAGTAAAAACGATCGTATCTCCAGTATGTGGTGTTCGAACCAGAAAGGGAAACGAATGCGCTTAGGTTGTACTTGTTGTACTCAGCTTGCATAAAAAGACCCTCGTTGCGTACAAAACCATCGTAGTCGCGATAAACCACGTCGCCAACGGTAAGCTTTTGGGTTTGCCAATCGGTGCTGGTAAGTCCAGGGCGATTGGTTTGATCAACAAAGTAGGTAGCACCGTAAAGGTCAACTAGCTCGTTAGTGTGAACACCTTTGTAGTAGCGGAAGTCAACACCACCATAAAAATCAATATCGTCGGTAATTTTGGTGGTATAGGTCGATAGCAAACCATACCAGCGGTGTTGGTTAATACTTTTCGACATGGCCATCATAGCGCCATTCACATCGTTGGTCGATTGGTTTAGCTCGTAAACGGTACCATAATCGAAGGTGCCGTCGGCAGCACGGAAGTTGTATTCATTTCCGTCGAACATATAAGTTGAGTTAGGAACACCATTGCTGGCACCATACCATGCATAACGGTATGCCGAAGAGAAACCTTGTCCGCTATAACCAAAGCCGTTACCAATAGAAACGTAAGCCGCTGTAGATAGGTTTGACTTATCGTTAATCTTCCAGAAGTGGTTTAGCGAGATCTGAGGCTTGTGGTAAACGTTATAAGCAGAAGCTCGCTGCTGCCCATTCATATCGAAACCATAAGTAGGATTAAATTTGTAACCGCCTGGCACAACTTGCCACTGAGCGATGGTTAACTTATCGTTACGGTTACGCTGATTGTGCCATTGTGGAGCACCAAAAGCGGTGAATGAAAGGTGTTGGTTGTCGTTAATCCTTTTCGAAATGTTTACAAAGTAGTTGTATGCCTCAAACTCAGTTCCTTGGATATAACCATTACCCGATGATTTTGCGCCCAAAAAGGTAACAGCCCAGTTGTTCTCGGTAAGACCTGTAGATACAGAAAAACTTACTTTATTGAAACCGTCGTTACCTATGCCGTAGGATACTGAACCACCCTTTTTAGCATCGGTTGAGTTAGTAATGATATTGATAGAACCACCCAAAGAGGGAGCGGCTACTTTTGATGCACCCAAACCACGTTGTACCTGCATTGTGCGAGTTACATCTGATAGACCAGCCCAGTTTGACCAGTATACACCACCCCATTCCATATCGTTCATGGGCACACCATTAATCATAACTGCGATGTTCTCAGATTCGAAACCCCTGAGGTTAATACGTGAATCGCCAAACCCACCACCTTGCTTTGTGGCGTAAACACCTGGTGTTGATTTTAGAATTTCGGGGAATTCTTGAGTTCCAAGTTTTTCCTCAATTTCAATAGGGTCGATTCTCGATTGCGCAACTGGTGTTTTTCTAGTTACCGCAACCGATGCGAATACCTTAACCTCAGCAATACCAATTTGATCGGACTCGATTGCAATTGTGCCTAGGTCGATGGTCTCGTCGCTTTTAA
>CAZTFJ010000031.1:4299-12290 GCA_964612255.1 uncultured Rikenellaceae bacterium
TTCTTTCGTTCTAAAGCCAACAAACTGCACCATTATAATTTGCTTGCCTGCTGGCACTTTCATTTCAAACACGCCATTAGCATCGCTTGTGACGCCCGTGGAGGAGCCCTTTAACAAAACAGTGGCACCAATCAAACGCTCGCTGTTGCCAGCGTCAACCACAACCCCCTTAACTGTACCTTGCGAAAAGGCCAAGCTGGTAATACCAGCTAAAGTTAGGGTTAATAGAAGTTTTTTTACTGTTCTAATCATAACAAACATTTAGGTTTTAAAAAAAATTAGGTGGAAATTAAAAAGTTTTCTGCTTCTTCATTTTTGGTATTACTTTGATTTGTTAAAACCATTTGCAAAAAATGGGAGGTAAATTTAGTTTTTATAGTATTTAATAGCATTAAACATATTTTAACATTGTGTAAATACGTCTCAAACGTTTGCAATAAGGTATTACAGCGCAAGGTTTGATTTGATGTTTGTTTATTTTGCTATTAAAATGCAGGCTTGTTAACAAAAAATTAATACTCCAGCATCATTTTTTGTGAGTTGGTAAATTGCTAGTGCTATTTCTGTAATTTTTGAGAGTGTATGGCGGGGTAAAAATAGGCATAAAATAGAGTGAAAAAAACAAACATACTTTGTCCTATTTGCCCCTCAATAGGGTCGTTTACCAGTCCGTTTATTGCAAGAGTTATTAAAAAAAAGTTGAAAATATGCATCTTATAAACCTGGGTGTTACGTACAATATAGGAGTATAGCCAAGCAAAAGCAGTAAATCCTGCCAGACCCCAAAGCAAAAAGAGGGATATATACTGGTTGTGTGAGCGTATATTACTATCGACTAGCACCGAGTTGTTTTTGTGCAAGCCATACTCAACTGCTCTTTCAATATGCCCTGTTCCCCAGCCCAATATTGGATGTTCCTTAAAAGCAACCCATGATGCTTTCCATAGCTCCAGCCGCTCGGTAAAAGTGCTCCAGGTAGGGCTTGTGCCATTACTTGCGGAATACATATAAAAACCCATCATTAAAACGTGTACACGACTGTAAAAGCCGGGCCATTCAATGTAATGATAGTTGGTGTACCCGTTTTCTACCGCTTTAATATCTTTAGTTGTAAGATTAAGCAAGCCATCTTTATCCTTAGTTAGCCCTTTTGAGGCCAAATATCTGTATAAGGTATGCTTAATGGGTTCTCTATTTCTGTCTAAGCTGTCGAATGCTATTGGGCTACGTAAGTTCCATGCTTCGCGCAATTCGTCTTCGGCAATAAAGAGGTATACTAAATGCCCGTTCTCGCGAAGAATGTTTTCTGTGTCATGTTTATAAACTGATCCATCGTTGGTGTGTTTTGGAAGTGTGCTAAAGTCCGGAGTAATCTCGGTATGGGTAATGTTATACATATAGCTAAACAGCCAAACCATAAAGGCAAGTCCACCAAGGCTTAGCAATGCAAACCCCACTTTTAGCAATTTATTTTGATTATAAACAAGGATAATAACAAGCAAGTACCCTAGTGCCCCTGCTAACGATGCTAACCCGGTAAACGACCTGAGGTACAAGATAAAAAACACTAACCAAGCAGAGACAGCAACCGATAAAATTAGGTGTATCTTTTTTTCGCTAATCTGCCTTACCAGAATGGGGAGTTGAAAAGCTGCAAGCACCAGCAGCATGCTAAAATTTGTGGCTGGCACAAAGGGAGACGCTTCGCGAAAATTCATGGGGTCGTCAATAATCCTGATACCAAGGCCAATAAGCGTAACCGTAAAAACCGAAGCTATGAATAGGAATAGCAACCCCCTTATTTTCCTACTGCTCATTGTTTGCGATGTGCTTAGCACCAGCGGAAGCAAAAGAATTGGTAGCTTATGCTGTAACGATTGAAAAGCAAAAAGCCTGTCTTGTGCCCAGAACGTACCCGCCACGCTTAGCAAAAAAATCAACAAAAAGCCAACTGCACCTTTGCGCTGAGAAAGTTGGGTAAATTTCTCGCTGAAGTTAGCCTCGGCCAACCAATTTAGGCTCATCAGGATTAGGCTAAGGGTTAATCCGAAACGCGATGTGGAGAGCGAAACAACAAATAGGCAAAGGCTGGCGTAGTATATCCAGAAATGTATCGTTTTACGCGATATTTTTGAGGGAGATTCCATGGGTTGTCATTTTTTAGGGTTGTAAAGCGATACTGGTTTGGTTACGATAACTTTTCTCACACAATCGACTTAAACCGTTCGGGAATGCGAACAATGGGTTTTTCTTTTAGCATCCCGGGTTTGTTTATGGCGTAAATGGGGCGGAAAAGGTTTTGCCTAAACCTAGCTTTTGCAAAAAAATCATCGCCATTAATGGCTGATTGGCTGCGGATTAGGTCGAAAAGTTTAAGCCTGCGGTCGAGGTGACCGGTCCAACCGACGTTGTGCAGCGACTGGTCGCCAATTTTTTCGCGCGATTTGTTAAAATCGACCATTCCAAAATGGAACAGGTATAGGTTTCTGTCAATTCTAAAATTCCTGCCTTTTACCCTATGAAAACCCGAACCCCAGCGCAATGGTTTGAGCGCTACTACAGGCTTAGTGTATCGAGCCGATACGTGCGCAAATGATCGCTGTGTCAGAAAAGGTTTGTTAACGTCAATGGGTTGTTCTTGCTCTATATGCTGCCCAATATCGAGCCCCAGTGCCGATAGCGATGAGCATTGACGCGATTTACTCAGGTAATCAAGAAGCGATATATTGAGCTTGGGGTCAACCACCAAAATTTCGTCAATGTCATGAGCAATTACAATGTGGTAACGTTGAAAAAGGGCCTTGGCCAGCTGCGACACCAGTTTAGCCCGGTTTTTATCGCCCTTTGATCGGTTTAGCGAGATATGTGGAATTCGCAATACATTAATACCATTGCAAGATGCAGGTATGGCCTGGTCATGCCCATCGAGAATAAGGAACAGGTTCTCATTCCCAAACTGATTCCCGTAGTAGTTTATCCATTTGTGCACAAAAAAGTTGTCGTTTCGCATCATCGAGATTACGGCAACTCTTTTACTGTTGCTACCTGCCATTGCTTTGCTGTTTAATTGGGTGCAAAATTGCGAAAAAATGTAAAAAAGCCATACTTTTGACGAAAAATTGGAAATGGAAGGGAAGTGCTTGGAACAGAATAGCTCTCCTATTGATATAGTAATCACTTGGGTAGACGGGAGCGATCCCCAGTTTATTAGCAAAAAAAATAGTTACTGTAAGCAAGAGAAACGCTACGCCATACCTGGGGCTCATCATACTCGGTTTGCATCAAGCAACGAGATAAAGTACTGCGTGCTCTCAATTTTGCGCTTTGCTCCCTTTGTGCGCAATGTTTTTATTGTTACCGACGGGCAAAACCCTAATATCGAAGAGGCGGTAGCAAAGTACTTTCCCAGTAGAGCAAGTTCCATTCGTATTGTTGATCATAAAGAGATATTTCGGGGCTACGAAAAGTATTTACCAACGTTTAACAGCCGAACCATTGAGAGTATGATCTGGCGTATACCGGGGCTTTCGGAAAACTTTGTGTATTTTAACGATGACCTTTTTTTGGTGCGCCCCATAAAGCCAACCGATTGGTTTGTAAATAACAAGCCTGTGTTGAGGGGGAAATGGGTATCTGCTCCCATACTCCGAAGCCTTTGGAATTCGATAAGAATTTTTGTGAAAAGGCACATGCTTGTAGCCAAACATTACGAGGTTAGGCCATCGTTCCATTTGGGGCAATGGAATTCGGCAAAACTTGCTGGATACAGAACAAAATATTTTGCCAACAGCCATACGCCACACGCTGTTAGCGTAAAACCTGTGGGCGAGTTTCTAAATAATAACAACAACTTGCTCGAGAATAATATTCGCTTTAAATTTCGCAATTACCAGCAGTTCAACTTTGTATCGCTCTCTAACCATTTACAGCTTAAGTTGGGCAATTTGAATATTGCAAAGCCCGATTTGGTTTACCTTAAGCCCCATAACAGAAAAAATGGCTATATTGAAAACAAATTACAGCTTTGCCAAAATTCATCGGAGTATAAGTTTCTTTGTATACAGAGCTTAGAGTTGTGTAGTAAGTCCAATCAGCAAAAACTATTTGCGTGGATGGATAAACTTTTAGAACTTGAAACAACTACTAGGTAGGGATTAATATCAGCAATAATTACAATGAGTCATAATAATAACCCTATTGATATTGTAATAACTTGGGTAGATGGAAGCGACCCAACCCTTGCGGCAAAAAGGAATAAGTTTTTGGCAAAGGAGGGCAGAACTCCGTCCGACCCTGGAGCAATCCCCACCAGATTTGCATCAAACAACGAGATTAGATATTGCTTGCTTTCAATTTTCAAATTTGCTCCTTTTGTTCGCAGGGTATTTATTGTTACCGATGGGCAAGATCCAGATATTCTCGAAGAGGTGAGTAAGTATTTCCCCAGTCGCCTAAACGACATTCGTATTGTAGATCATACCGAAATTTTTAGGGGTTACGAGGAATTCTTGCCAACATTTAACAGCACATCCATTGAGTCGATGCTATGGCAAATTGAGGGGTTATCGGAGAATTTTGTTTACTTTAACGATGATGTTATCCTCATCCGCGATGTTGAGCCCACCGAATGGTTTGTTAATGGTAGCCCTGTGTTAAGGGGCAAGTGGCTCTTCCCTCCATACAAAAAGAAGTTAGTGCATAGCCTAAAAATAGCGATAAATAGATATTTACTAAACCATAAGCAATATCAGCCCCGTTTATCGTTTTACACAAGGCAATGGCATGCTGCTAAGCTTCTTGGCTTTACTTGGCGATATTTCTTCCATTGCCATGATCCACACCCAATGAACAGGGAAAGCCTTGCCAACTTTTTTGAAACGCACAACCAAACACTTGCAAATAATTTGGAATTTAGGTTTCGCAATTACAAGCAATACATTAGCATTGCGTTGGCTAACCATCTGCAAATTTTAGAAGGTAATAAGAATTTTGCCAAGCAGAGTTTAGGGTATTTTCATCCCTACTACTCCAAGGCTCGCATTAAACGAAAAATTGAAAGATGTAATAGCGATCCGAAAATTAAATCGATTTGTACCCAAAGCATTGATATGCTTAGCGAAGATGTGCGTGCCCTTATCTTTGGATGGTTAAACGAAATCTTAAATCTTGAAACCCAGCCCCAGCGTAAGCCCAAGGTTGGGGAGGTAAATGAATTATTTACAAAATAATTTAAGGGTGGATAACAGGTCTAATAATAGTATGGAGAATCAACCCATTGATGTAGTTATTGCATGGGTTGATGGGAGCGACCCTAAACTTACTGAGAAGCGCAACCAATTTATTAGCAAATCGACAAAGAGTACACCTCATGGCGCAAAGGCTACGCGTTTTGCATCGAATAACGAAATCCGTTACTGCGTGCTATCCATAATGAAGTTTGCCCCATTTGTGAGGAATATTTATATAGTAACCGACAACCAAGACCCAAACCTGTACACCGAGGTTGAAAAGTACTTTCCCCATCGACTTAGCTCGTTAAAAATAGTTGACCATAAAGAGATTTTCGAAGGGTACGAGCAGTATCTACCAACTTTCAATAGCATTTCTATAGGAAATATGGTATGGCGAATAAAGGGCCTGTCTCCAAATTTTGTTTATTTTAATGATGATGTAATCCTAATTAGGGAAATTACGCCTAGCGATTGGGTTAAAAACAACCGCCCTGTGCTAAGGGGATATTGGACTTTTCCGCCCTACATAAAAATACAACGGTATAAGCTAAAAACTTTTATCCACAGAAAACTTCTTGGTCAGCCAAATTTTCATCCCCGCTTTTCTTTTCATATTGTGCAGTGGAATGTGGCAAAGATGCTTGGTTTGCGATGGCGGATGTTCTTCAATTGCCACACTCCTCATGTTATGAATATTCCTCGAATTCGGAGTTTTTTTGAACAGCACAATGCACTTCTCGAGAAAAATATTGCTTTTCGCTTTAGGGTTCAATCGCAATTCAACATTACAACGCTGGCCAATCATCTTGAACTACTCGATGGAAACACTCAAACCGAGAAGCTCAACCTTGGCTATATGGTTCCTTCAATGTACACTCGGGGTAGGTTGCATCGCAAGATAAATGCGTGTACAACCGACACCCGCATAAAATCGGTTTGCATCCAAAGCCTCGATACTGCAAGCCACGAATATCAGAACACTATTGTATCTTGGCTCGATAAGATGCTCAACCTTAAGCCTGCCAACCAAAACAAAACCAGCTAGTTTATTTAGTTTTACTACAAAAATAAGTGCCCATATGAATCTGCAAAATCAACAAATAGCAAATGAACCCATCGATGCCGTAATTGCATGGGTTGATGGTAGCGATCCGCAGCTGGCAGCAAAGCGTAATCGCTATCTTGGGCGCAATACCAATACGCCTCCGGGAGCCCAAGCAACGCGATTTGCCTCGGTAAACGAGATTCGCTACTGTGTGCTAGCCATAATGCGGTTTGCTCCGTTTATTCGCAATATTTACATCATAACCGATGGGCAGGATCCAAACCTTTACGACGACATTAGAACCTACTTCCCCGAAAGGCTCAACTCTTTTCGAATTGTAGATCATAAGGAAATTTTTGAGGGATTTGAAAATTACCTGCCTACTTTTAACAGTATATCCATTGGTAATATGATTTGGCGAATAAAGGGTATTTCAAACAACTTTATATACTTTAACGACGATACCATCCTTGTTCGACCTGTTGAACCTACCAATTTCTTTATCAATAACAAACCCGTACTTAGGGGTAAATGGGTTCCTAGCCCAATTTTCCGAATTGCTTGGAGCGCCATTCGCATTGGCATAAACAAGCATATTTTGCGTAACCCCAAGTATCAGCCAAGGGCATCGTTCCACTTGGGTCAATGGCATTCGGCCTGGCTTGCAGGTTTTAGGTTTAGATACTTTGCCAATAGCCACACTCCCCACACGGTTGGACGAGAAGTTGTGGAGGACTTTTTTAAGAATCACACCAAATTGTTTCAGCAAAACATAGTCTTTAGGTTTCGCGACCCCAGCCAGTTCACTTTTATTTCACTCTCAAATCATCTGCAACTTCTAAACGGAAATAGGAATATTGGAAAGCCGGGGCTCGAATATATTATGCCCCATAACCGAGGCAAAAATTATGTAAACCGCAAGCTAAAGCGATGCGAGGATAACCCCAATACCATATTTCTGTGTGTGCAAAGCCTTGAGATGGGTAGCGATGAGGATCAGCAAAAAATATTTGGTTGGTTAGATAACATTTTACAGCTTTAGCAACATCTGTGTCGACATTAATAAAAAATAGATATCACGTTGATCTACCTTATTTTTTTACATATTTTTGCTCAACATAAAACCTAAACCAACTTCACCCTTTACTCAGCACTCCAAGACCTACTTGCTCGCTACGATTTTGTTAGCATCCCCGGAATTGGCAGCTTTGTGCAAAAGTACGAACCCGCCAAGCTGGCCGATACTGGCTCGGAATTTTTGCCCCCAGTACAAACCCTATCGTTTGATACCGCCCGCTCGTTTAACGACGAGCTGCTTGAGCAATATCTATGCGATAAGCAAACGCTAAACACTCAGCAAGCAGCCCAGCAAGTAAAAGTTTTTGTTGATGAGATAAAATCTAAGCTCAATTCAAAGTCAAAAGTAGAGTTCCCAGGGGTTGGTGCTCTTAGCAAATCGGATAAAGGCGATATAGTGTTCGAGCCCGCCGATGAGCTGCATAGGGCATCGGACTCGTTTGGCCTTAAATCGGTAGAGGTTACCAAAAAACCCGAAACCGTTACCAAACAAGCTGCGGAAAGTTTAGTCCATAAACCAAAACCCCAAGTAGCCAAAACCCCAAGCAGCATGGCCTCGGTTAGTCTCACCATTATGCTGGCCACTGCAGCAATGGCTATACTAATGCTGGTGGGTGGTATGATGATATTTATCCCCC
>CAZTFJ010000031.1:12328-13328 GCA_964612255.1 uncultured Rikenellaceae bacterium
TGTCCGATAATTTATTGCCAATACAAAAACCTGTGGAGACAGATAGCAATGATTCTGCTGCTATGGAAACCCCACTAGCCGTTAATAATGATAGTATTGATGGCGCTCCCCAAGAGGTAGTTGAAACCGTTGAGGAGATTACCGATAAAAAGCGGGCGTTGTTTTATCAAGAACCCGACGACAAAACCTACTACCTTATAGCGGGTAGCTTTGCACAAATTGAGAATGCTCAAGTACTAGTAAATTCGCTAGTAAAACAGGGGTATAAGCCGGAAATACTTCAGTCCGATGGGCGCTTTAGAGTTTCCATTAGTAAGTTCTCCGATCGTAATCGTGCTCTCCGCGAGTTAGCCAAGCTACGCCAGCAAAAGCAAACCGAATCGGTTTGGCTGCTGGGGCTTTAATTCTTTCAACTTTTATCATTAGAGCATAAATACTAGTGCTTTGCACTAATTATTTTTATTTGCTACCTGTTTGTGAATCCATTGTATGGGTTGGTGTAATAGTAATTGTAGATGCTATTTAATGGCAATACCTTACTATCCTAATTTAAAACTAACCTACAATGAGAATAACACACCAAAACCTCCGCGGCTTTTTGTTACTACTAGGTATGCCGCTTGTTTTTATTCTTCAGGGATGTTTCCCCATTGCTTTTTTGATATCGAGTAAACACAAAGCGCACAAAGAAATAATAGTAGAAGAAGATAATGTGCGCAAGACAACATTGGCCAGAACAAATTTTTACTACCACAATCCCATTGAGGCTATATCGCCATTAGAGAAAGTTCAGCAAACCATTGTTAAGCAAAAGCATTCCAACGGAGTTTACTCGTTCAAAGTTTATAATATTATTCAGCTTAAAAGCAAAAGTTTTCCCGTTACCTCCGAAGCTTATATAATTATTGATGCAATACCATTAAGGCTCGATGTGGGTGAAGTTAATTCGGAATCGACCATAGATATTGATGAGCTGGCCGATGATGTGGGCAGAGCTATT
>CAZTFJ010000032.1:0-13123 GCA_964612255.1 uncultured Rikenellaceae bacterium
ATTTTGGCAATTATCCTTACGGCTCGCATTCTGGGTTTTGAGATGGGTATTGCCCGTATAATAGGTGCTTTAGTGTTTGCTGTGGTTATTGGCAGCGTAATGTCAATTATCTACCGAAAAGAGGAGAGGGCAAAGAAGGAGGAACAGATGAACATCCAATTGCCACCAGAGAGTCGCCCCATGTGGCAAACATCCTTCCATTTCTTTATACTTGTTTTGATTTTGGTATTCGCCAACTGGGGCAAACCCTCGGCCGATGAAACCAGCGGTATATGGTTCTTTATATGGAGCAATAAGTGGTACATCACCAGCATTTTTGGTGGGGGTTTGGTTTACTCGCTTATAAAGATTTTAAAGATTAAGTGGTGGTGGGTACTATCGGCAGCAGTTGCCACTGGCGTATCGGGGGTGCTTGCATCTATACACATTGGAGGAAAACTTGCGCCCCTAGTTCCAATGCTTGTAGCCATTACTGGACTTAGCATTATCACCCTAAAAAAGGACGACGAGAACCGTGAATGGACACTTGCCAGCTGGGATTTTGCCAAGCAAATTATGCCATTGCTGGCATTGGGTGTTATTGTGGCTGGTTTCCTGCTGGGCTCAACCCACGACGAGACCAATATCCCCGGCATAATTCCAAGTACTTGGATTTCCTCACTAGTAGGCGGGAATTCCGTTTTTTCTAATTTTTTCGCATCCATTGTTGGAGCATTTATGTACTTTGCCACGCTAACGGAGGTTCCAATAATTCAAGGGCTAATAGCATCGGGAATGGGAAAAGGGCCTGCACTGGCTTTACTCCTAGCCGGCCCATCGCTTTCGTTACCAAATATGTTGGTAATTCGGGGCGTAATGGGTACAAAAAAAACGCTGGTTTATGTTTTGCTGGTTGTAATAATGGCAACCATTAGCGGGTTAATTTTTGGTGCTATGTAAAATCACGCAAAAACATATATGTTTTCACTTTCTTAAAAACAGTCACTTAGATTAAAACCTAAGTGACTGTTTGTGCGTAGCATTATTGGATCACTTGTTGAAATTTGTATCTAAATCAATTTTGATTATTTTTATCGATATCAATTTAACTTCTGATTTCATCAATACAATACTTCAATAAAGTATCAAAGGTTTTAAAAATATAAATACGATATGCTGCTGTTTCTTTTCAATCCCTAAAAAAAATTTAAGAAAGAATTTCAATTTTACTCAAAGGGAACAACCAACATTTAAACTAAAAAATTATTTAACCACCTAAACATAATTAAACTATGAGAATTTTTACAAAAGCCAAATTATTGAACCTAGCAGTATTAATTGCTGTTACCCTGCTAACTAGTTGTGGAGCGCACAACAAGCTAAGCTCCCCATCGAGACCCTACTACCAAGACGCAAAAAGCCTATTCCGCGACAACAAAGAAATTGAGGCAATATACATGGCCACCCAAGGGGTTCTTGCCGATAAGGCCTACACCAACTCCAAGGAGTTTCTTTACGAGAACTTCGACAACACCATGCAAAAAGTTCAAGCGGAGCTTAACCTGTACACAAATCCCAAAGACACCACCCAAGCTGTTAGAAAACTACATCTTTACAGTACGCTTGTTGATATTTACAGCAATATCTCAAAAATGGAGATGCCCTTAAAACATCATAAAAACAAGTGGCAATGGGAAACCAAATTTGTTGACTATACAGCCCAAAAGCAAACAGCAAAGGAACAAGCATACTCAGTTTTTTACAACCTTGCAGTAAAAACACTGCATGCAAGCAAAACCCGAGATGAAGTTACTAAGGCAAATTCCATTTTCACAACTGGGCATAACCGCTATACCGATGAAGGTAGTGACAAAAGGCAAGAATCGCTAAAGAATTTCCAGAACGAGCTATTTACATATGGAGACAAGTTTAAAGATGCCGACACCTGGGAGCAAGTGATTCCTGCAGCACAGGCTTTTTATCACGCAAAAGCGTTAAAAAACGATACTGAGCGAGCTAATCAAAGCTTCGATTATACATCGAAAAGGATTTCGATGCTACTAACCCAAGATGGTAAAGCACATACACAAAAAGGCGATATAGCCTCACTGCTCCGCGCCGACCAACTTTATGGCTGGGCTGTTGAATGGAATAAGGAGAACTCCGAAGCAGCTCAACTAAAAGAGGCCCTAAAACCAATTATTGCCGAAGCTTACTACCAAAAAGCGGTTTCGTCTGAACGACTACCCGATGTTAACCTAGCCGAGGTTAAAGAGTTGTACCTAAATGCTCAAAAATGGGTTCCAAACTATAAGGATACAGAGGTTAGAATCTACAGCCTAACAATACGACAAGAGATAATTGTTTTCCAAAGAAATGTAGCCAGCACTCAAAAGGAGTACAATAATACTCAGGGCAACATGAAAAAAGTAAATAGTGCTGCCAATTCTGCTGACGATGTAATGAGTAAGATTACTCATATTTCGAACACTCTAAGAAAATTGGATAAAACCATGGGAACTACTTGCGCAGTACTAAAACCCATTAGTTTGATTCCAGTAGTAGGGGTAATAGCTGCAGGGGTAGACAAGGCAATATATATGGCCAGAGTACCTGTTGGGAAGAGCGTGGATGTATTCAACAAGGTTGAGAAACCATTTATCACTCCTGCAAAAAATGCAACGGAAAAGATGAAAAGCGTTTCGAACTCCACTAACGACAAAATGAATAGCATTAACAATGCTATGAATACTGGTCAGAAAACAGCAAGAGACCTTGAAAATAACATACATAAAGTAAAAGACATAAACGCGCTCAAAGCCATTGAGGCTGCTATTAAAGAACTAAACAAAAGCCTAAATGTAGCCGAAAAACAGTTTAAAGGCTTCAACAAAACTACAAACGAAGTGGTAAAAGCTTCAAATTCTGTTATTGAAGTTTCAAAAACTATTGCGCCTGTTGAAGGGGGTATTAAGAAAATTGAGCCAGCGTTAAAACAAGTGGGCAAAGTAACCCATGAAATCGACAAGGTATTAAGCAAAAAAGTAATGGGATTTTCTGTAAAGGATGCCCTCTCTAAGGCAGATTGGATAGCCAATAAGGCAATGGGGCTTCTAGAACCAGTGTTGAAAGACCTAGGCGTTTCAATCCCTCAAATACCAGGTATGGCAGAACTTGAGCAGACACTTGCCGGGTTTAAACCCAGATTTGAAGCAGTTGATAGGGCTAGAGCTCAACTTGAAGGCGAACTTAAAGCCTTCACAAACATCGACAATAGCTTAACTAAGAACTTAAAGATTATACAAAGTCATATTAACTAGCTAGCAAAATAACTTAGCAATCGCTTACTGCAACGCTTATACATTACAGCAGCAGTAAGTGATTGTTCTTTTTATTAGCACAAGGTTGAAAGCATCTTACTGCTTAATCACTTTGTGTTTCCTTTACCAAATAACCAGCATCAAATGGTTACAAACAAGGTTCTACTACCAACTTATTGCAAAAAACAGCAATCAAGCAATTATAAATCTATGGTTTGGATTTGAAAACAAAAATCCGAATTAACGTGCTCCAACCCTAAATCCTCCTTCTTTCTGCCAAGAATATTTCCACTAAAACTGAAGTAGCACATAAAAACAGGATTCCCTCAAACTACCCTAACTAATGGGTATCCACAAACAAAAACAGGGGCTGCCAATTATGCCAACCCCTGGAAATTAAATAAATTACAGATTTGAAACTACTTACCATTCTGCTCCATGAAATCGCGCTGCGACTTTAATACATTAACAGAATGGAGTATGATGTTTTTCATCTCGGTAAGCATATTAAATACTATCATACTATTCTTTGTGCCCACCTTTTCGGCCTTAATAAGCTTAATCTGAAGCTTCTTTACCTTCTCTAGCTCATTTATTACAATGCTACTTAGCTCAATAATGCTATCTAACGAGCTAAAATCGCCTGTTTGCACCGCCAATAAAATCGCCTTAAAAAGATTCGAAATCTTATTGTTTAGAATATGCAGCGCCTTATCCTGTTCGGCAATGGTAGTGGGATGATTATTCTCAATATGCTCGTAAATGGGCTCAACAATAAAATTTAAACAGTGAGCAATTTCCCTTAAATAGTCGAGTACTTGCACATAATGATGGCCAGTATCTACCGAACCCTCCTCGAGTTTTTTAAGGGTAACATACACATCTTTTTTTAGCGACTTGGTGTAATCGTTTAAATCCCTAACACGTTTTCGGCTCTTTTTAACCACCTTACGCTCCTCGTTCATAAAGCCAGTAACAATATCGTTAAGTAGCGCCGATACATCGGTAAAGGTTTTTAGTATGTTATTTGAACACTCGGCAATCACACCCTCATCGGTCCACTCTTTGTTATTCCTTTCTTCTACTTGTTTCTGCTCCTCGCTTCGCCTTTTATGAATAAAGTTGGTTCTAATCATCACAGCAATTGCAACTACCAGAGCTACTACCGAGGCAGCAATGCCCCCCCAGCTCATAACTAAAGCAAAAATAAACGCTCCAACAAAAGCGGTAAATGCAGTGAAGAACCAGCCACCAATAACGGTAATCACCCCTGTAATGCGGTAAACAGCGCTATCGCGACCCCATGACCTATCGGCAAATGAGGTACCCATAGCTACCATAAACGTAACGTAGGTAGTTGACAACGGGAGTTTAAACGATGTGGCAAATGCAATAAGAATACTAGCTACAAACATATTTACCGAAGCGCGAAGCAAATCGAACTGGGAGCTATTCTTACTGTTTTTATTTACCTTTTTAAACTGAGAATCGTCGAATCGGCGATCAAGGTAATCGAAAAAACTTTTGGGTAAAACCTTTTGCATAAAAAGCGAGATATCTCTACCCTTACGCACTAATGTTCTGGCAAACAGCGAGGAGGAAAAACGCTCGTCGCCCTCATCCTGACGAGCCAAGTCAACCTCGGTCTTGGTTACCGACTTGGCCTTACGCGAGAACACAAGGGCAAAAATCATAATAATACCAGCAGCCAGCAGCATATATGTTGGCGTTTTTACAGGATTTAGCAGTGCACCCATGCTATAGGTTGATGGATCGAGCGTTGGATCGGCCAGAAATAGTTTAAGCGAATCGAACCCAGCCAAAGGAACACCAATAAAGTTTACCAAGTCGTTTCCGGCAAATGCCATAGCAATAGAGAAGGTACCAATCAATACTATTACCTTAAAGATATTTATCCGAAAAACAGATATCAGAAATTGCGACAACAAAGCAAAGAAACCAAAACACCCTACAATAATTAAAAGGGTATGCTCAGCAATCCAACTCATAACTTCTGGAGTCATAAACGATGCTCCTTTGGCTCCTTTAACCAAAAGGAAATATACTATTGATGTTATGGCTATGCTACCCCAAATGGCTCCAAAAAACGGCATCTTTCTCTCATAATTGAAAGTAAAAAGTACCCTCGAAAGGAACTGTACCAACGCACCAATGCTAAAAGCAACAACTACCGAGAGCAATATACCCGAAATTATGGTAAGCGTACGAGCAGAATTGATGTAATTACTCAAATCTTGAATAGCCTCTGGATTTGAGAACATCTTGTAAAGCGATACTGCAACGGCAGCACCTAGCAACTCAAAAATTATTGAAACAGTTGTTGATGTTGGTAATCCAAATGTATTGAAAGTATCGAGCAGTATGATATCGGTTATCATAACTGCCAGAAATATCACCATAATCTCGTTAAAGTAAAACTGATCGGGATGGAATACTCCGCTGCGGGCCACTTCCATCATTCCACTCGAGAATGTTGCCCCCAGCAGCACACCAACACCAGCTATGGCAATAATAACCTTATAGGGTGCAACTTTAGAGCCTATGGCCGAATTCAAAAAGTTTACGGCATCGTTTCCTACCCCTACAATCAGATCCGAAATGGCCAGCAAAAATAGAGCGGCAACAAAAAACAGATAAATATTCTCCATACTTTTAGCTTTAAATTAAAACTTCACAAAGTTACTGGTGGTATGTTAAGCGTAAGTCACCCTATTATTAAGTTAATGTAAACTAAACAAACCCTATTGCTATGTTAAAACTAATCCTCCAAGCACTTAAATATTTTATTCACCCTCAATCACATATTAAATTTACTCCAAATATTGTTTCTTTACACAATTAAGTGTAGATGTTTTTCGTAATTGAATCCTAAAAATTTGACTTTTTATATGATAAGAATAGATATCCCAAACCTATGTTGTTACGATCTGGAACATTTAGTGCTCGACTACAACGGTACGTTGGCTTGCGATGGACAACTAATTAGCGGTGTATTAGAACAGCTAAACACGCTAGCCATAAAACTGAATGTGCACATTATTACTGCCGACACTTTTGGCACTGTAAAAGACGCATTTTCTGATATAGACATTGATATAAAGGTGATTAACGGCATTAACCAGGGTCAACAAAAGGCCAACTTTATTAACCAGCTTAACCCAAAAAACGTTGTTGCCATTGGCAATGGAGCCAACGATGCGCAAATGCTTAAGTTATCGGCACTTAGTATTGCCCTTATTCAAACCGAGGGCGCTGCTATTCAATCGATACTAAATGCCGATATAGCTTGCACAAGCATTACCGATGCTTTGAACCTTTTGCTTAACCCCAAGCGTATAGCAGCCACCCTTAGAATTTAGCAGTTGAGATAAATCACCCAAAAGCAATTACTCCTGAAACGTTTAATTTTATTGTAATTCACTCTGTTCATCTCAAACAATAAAAAGCCATCTATTCAAAAGTAAACTAGATATTCCTATTTTTGCAGCAAAAATAATTACTACAACAATGATTACTTCTGAGAATCCAAAACACCAAACATTTACCCTAAATGGAGTAAACCATATTGAGCCTATGCCAGCAGCAAATGCCTTGGCAAACGAAAATGCATTGCTTGTTGATGTTCGCGAACCCGAAGAGCTTGAAATTATGCATTTCGACAGCGATGTAGAATTTATCAACCTGCCCATGTCGGCAATTGCCGATAGATTTGAGGAGCTACCCAAAGACCGCCCGCTAATAATTGCCTGCAACAACGGCGAGCGCAGCGTAAAAATTGTGAATTTGCTAAACTATCAGGGTTACACTAACGCTTTAAACCTCGATGGGGGCATTCTGCAATGGAACAGAGATGGGCTATCACTCGTTCTTCGCGACGATATTTTGCACGACGAGGGTGGCTGCGGCAGCACATCGGGCTGCGGTGGATGTGGCTGTGGATGTTAAGCGGTTGTTGGTTGTTGGTTATCGGTTATCGGTTATCGGTTGTCGGTTATCGGCTGTTGGTTGTCGGTTGTCGGTTGTCGGTTGTCGGTTGTCGGTTTCGAAAAAGCAACGTTTTTTTCTGATTCAACAAGATCGATTGCCTTCGGCAACCTTGAACTTCAGCCTTTTACCAGTCCAAACTTAAATCAAGCCTAAGACAAATTTAAAAAGATAAACCTTGCTCTTAGCAAAATCGATTCCGAAGAGTTTGGCATTTGCCGGCGATGCGGCAACTAAATACCCCTTATGCGGCTTGCACTTATGCCCCAAAGCCTTTACTGCGTAGGTTGCGCTCGATAAGTTCTTAAATATTTATAATCATCGCCTTAGCGTAGCCACCACTGGGTAGTGGTCGGAATAATCTACCCGTGGGCTTGAATAGCTGGTAGCCGTAAAGTTCGGATGGTAAAGAATGTAATCAATCCTAAACGACGGGAAAAAGCCCTTGTAAGTATGTCCAACTCCAGCGCCAGCCTCAACAAAAGCATCGTTTAAATCCTGTCGCATTTTTCTGTAGTTGTACGATATGGGCGACTCGTTAAAATCGCCGCAATCAATAACGGGGTAAGGGCTTTGTTCAATATGCTCTAAAACCATGGCCACCTGCTGTGCCCGCTTTTGCACTGCATCTCGATATCGGTATGAAATATCCTTGATTTCATCCACGGCATGGGAATTGCTGCCAGCGGTTTGGTTTTTAAGAAAGTTTAAATTGTTTTGCTTTAGCCTTAACGACTGCAAATGATTGTTGTACACCCTAACAGTATCGGATCCAATCACGATATCGGAATAGATACAAGCATTTGCGCTATTCTCGAACCTAATCTCACCAGTGCTAATTATGGGGTAACGACTATATGTAGCCAAACCGTAACCAGATTTTTTGCCTTTGTTTATATATCCAATATGCACATTGTAGCTCAATGCAGCTTTTGCATCTCTCTCGGAAAACTTGTTATTCACTACGTAAAACTCCTGCAAGCAGGCAATATCGGCATTCTGATTAGATAAAAAAGTAAATATTTTATTGTTGGTTGGAGGTTTTTTTGCCCAAGAGTAGAGCTGAAACAAATTTACATTGTACGACACAACTGTAATTTCATCCTTACTCTCTTGTTGATTGCCCTTACCATAAGGAAACTGAAAAAAATTGGCAAAGTGCGATATCCCCAACAAAATGGCAAAAGTTGGATATAAAAAAACCCACTTCCAACGGATAATCCAATAAACCAAGAAAGCCAAGTTCAACAGCAAAAGCACTGGGTATGCAAGCCCTAGCAAACCAAAAAACCAAAAAACAGTGGGTTTTACAAAAACCGAAAGGTAAGCCAACAACAACAACAAGCCCAACAATACGGTTAGGAACTGGAGTGCTATGTCAACAAGTTTTCGCAAAGGGCTCACATCTTTTTTTTGTTGTAAAAGTGTTTTACATTTTGTTGCTAATTGCCCTTCATCTTGAAAAGGGTTTTTTTCTCGTCGGCCGTGAGGCTATCGTATCCACCCTTTGAAATTTTATCTAAAATCTTATCAATCTCTTTCTGCTGCTCGGCTTTCATCTTGTTGTACTCGTAATCGTCTCGGGGTTTGGTGTACTCCACCTTCATCTTTCTTCGCTTACGCGTTGATGCGCTTGCAGTAAAGGCATCAACAAAGAAATAAACTGGCTTAGCCAAATCAACATTCTGCTTTTGAAAGTAGATAAAAAGATAACCAAACAATGCCCCACCCAAGTGGGCAATATGTCCTCCGGCATTGGATCCAGCTATACTAATAATATCGAGCGCCACCATAAAAAGGGCAATATATTTTAGCTTAACAGGCCCAATAAACATTAAATTAAGGGTAAAGTTAGGAGCGTAAGTTGCAGCAGCAAACACCACGGCCAAAACCGATGCCGATGCTCCTAACGCAAACGAAACGGGCAAGACATCGCTAAAAGCAGGGAATACATTGTAAAAAAGAATATACAGAAACGCACCGGAAAGGCCACCCATTATGTATACTCCAAGCAGCTTGCGCTCGGACATAAAGGCTAAAAATATCTTCCCAAGCCAGTATAGCCAAAGCATATTAAAAAGAATATGGATAAACCCCTCATGAAAAAACATGTAAGAGATAACAGTCCAAGGCCTTGTAAGCAAATTTGGCAAGTAAGCTGGTACGGCAAGGTACTGCGAGATTTTAAAGCCAATATCTACACCCCCCAAAAACAGAATTGCCCTTAAAACATTAAACACCAAAAATATGGCCAGGTTTACATATATCAACTTAACTAATGTTCCGCCCTGCCTAAACGATTGCTTTATTTCTTCAACTATACTATTCATACATCAACGGCTAGTAAAATCTATCTCGTTTTTTTGACCAAATTTTAATGAGAATAAACCCAAACACCATACCTCCTAGGTGTGCAAAGTGAGCCACACCGCTATTTGCTTGAGTAAAACCAAGGTACAACTCTATCAACCCATAACCAATTACAAAATATTTAGCTTTAATTGGAATTGGTGGGAACAAAAGCATAAGCTGCGTATTGGGAAAATACATACCAAAGGCCAGTAGTACACCGAAAACAGCACCCGAGGCACCTACTGTAGGAATATTAAAGAGCATATTGAGCGACGCCATACCAGAGTGCATATAGTTTTTGCCCTGCATAAAAATTTGGGCACCCTCCGATTTAACCAATGCTATTTGATCGGGGGTTAGGTTGGCCATTATCGATTTAGCCTCAATAAAATTTACCAACGAGTGCAAAACAGCGGCTCCAATACCTGTAAAAAAGTAGTAGATAAAAAAACGCTTACTACCCCAAACCTGCTCAAGCACACGACCAAACATAAATAGCGCAAACATATTAAAGAACAAATGCGCAATGCCCCCGTGCATAAAAATATGGGTAACAAGCTGATATGGCTTAAAGTTTGGCGACTCAAAATAAAACAACCCCAGCTCTCGGTTCAAATCAATACGCATAGCGCTACCCAGCACAAACGACGCCAGCAGCATTATGGCATTAATAATTATAAGATTTTTAACCACTGGGGGTATATTAGCAAATGGCGACTGTCCGCTAAAGCTCATTCTTATTGATTTTAATTTGTTTTTTTATGAATTTCAAAGATAACACTTTTTGCCCAACCTATTTGTGAGCAATTTGGCTCTTCGCATTATTTAACCATCGACAATTAAATTTGTTTACACAAGCATTCCTACCCCATTACAAAAAAACGCTATCTCATAGGTAGATATATATTTTATTCAATAGTTTTCAACATCGCCCCATTTTTGCTCTGCAAAGAGCTAACTTTGGGAGATATAATTCTTTCTCGCTAAACAAGTGTAATCCTCTATAAATAAGCAATGAGCAAATTTGTACACCTACACGTTCACACGCAGTACTCCATCCTCGATGGCGCATCAAGCATTAAAGGGCTAATAGAGAAAGCCAAAAGCCTCGGTATGCCCGGTATAGCCCTTACCGATCACGGTAATATGTTTGGTGTAAAGGAGTTTATAAATACGGTGAACAAGGTTAACGATCCGCTCAACTCAGAAATTAAACAGCTTAAAGAGGATATAAAAAAAATCGAAGAATCGGGTCAAAACACATCAACGCTCGAAGAGCTAAAAATAAAGTTACAGACTGCTGAGAAAAAGCTATTTAAACCCATAATTGGATGCGAGGCCTACGTAACCACCAATCGTAAAAGTCGCGATAAAGACGATAGAGGTGGCGACCACCTAGTGCTGCTAGCCAAAAACAAAACCGGCTACCACAACCTTACCAAAATGGTATCGTACTCGTGGACCGAGGGCTTCTACCAAAAACCTCGCATCGACAAGGAGTTACTCCGTAAATATCACGAGGGAATTATAGTTTCGTCGGCTTGCCTAGGAGGAGAAATTCCTCAGGCCATTATGAAAGGGAATATTGCTAAAGCCGAGGAAATTGTGTATGAGTTTAAAGAAATTTTTGGCGACGATTTTTACCTCGAGTTGATGCTCCACCCAGTTAAGCCCGGCAGTTTTGCCGAAGACACATACCTTGAGCAAAAGAAGGTGAATGAGGTTATCTTTAAACTTGCCGAAAAAACCGGGGTTAAATGCATAGCAACCAACGATGTTCACTTTATTAATGCCGAGGATGCTCAAGCCCACGACAGGCTTATATGCCTCAACACAGGAAAAGACATTGACGACCCCAACCGTATGCACTATACCATGCAAGAGTACCTCAAAAGCGAGGACGAAATGGTTAGGCTATTCCCTCAGCATCCTGAGGTTATTGACAACACGCTCGAAATTGCTAACAAGGTAGAAGTTTACTCGCTAAACCACGCCCCTATTATGCCACACTTTGGTCTACCCGATGGGTTCACTGAGGATAACGAGTACCTTAGGCATCTCACCTACCAAGGGGCAAAAATGCGTTGGGGCGATAATCTTTCGGACGATATTCGCGAGCGCCTCGATTTTGAGCTCGATGTAATAAAGGGCATGGGGTTCCCCAGCTACTTCCTAATTGTTTGGGATTTTCTGCGAGCCGCCCGCGAGATGGGCGTTTCTGTTGGCCCTGGCAGGGGTTCGGCTGCTGGTTCGGCTGTTGCCTACTGTTTGCGCATCACCGATATCGACCCAATAAAGTACGACCTGCTGTTTGAGCGTTTCCTTAACCCCGAGCGTATTTCGATGCCCGATATCGATATCGACTTTGATGAGGATGGCCGCGAGCAAGTGCTCCAATGGGTGGTTAACAAGTATGGCAAAGACCGCGTAGCACACATTATAACATTCGGAACCATGGCTGCCAAGATGGCTATTCGCGATGTGGCTCGTGTTCAAAAACTCCCCTTACCCGAAGCAAACCGGATTGCAAAATTAGTCCCTGAAAAACCCGGAACAACACTTGCTAAAGCCTACAAAGAGGTGCCAGAATTGCTTCAGTGCAAAAAATCGCCCGACGATCTTGTGCGATCAACCCTGCAGTATGCCGAGGTTCTCGAAGGGTCGGTTAGGCAAACCGGCGTGCATGCCTGCGGCATTATTATAGGGCGCGACAATCTCGAAGAGCACATCCCTGTTTGCATAAACAAAGATGCCGAACTATATGTTACCCAGTACGATGGCAAGCACGTTGAGGACGTTGGTTTGCTCAAAATGGACTTTCTTGGGTTAAAAACCCTATCCATAATTAAGGATGCCCTTCAATTTATTAAAGAATCGAAAGGGGTTGATATAGATATGGACAAAATCCCCCTAAACGATACTGAAACCTTCGATTTGTATGCACGCGGCGATACCACAGCGCTGTTCCAATTTGAATCGCCTGGGATGAAAAAGCACCTACGGGCGCTTAAACCCAACCGATTCGAGGATCTTATTGCCATGAACGCCCTGTATAGACCCGGACCACTTGAATACATCCCCAACTTTATTGCCCGTAAGCACGGACGCGAAAAGATTGAGTACGATATCCCGGAGATGAAGGAGTTCCTCGAAGAAACATACGGAATTACAGTGTACCAAGAGCAGGTGATGCGCCTCTCGCAATCGCTAGCTGGTTTTACAAAGGGACAAGCCGACTCGCTTCGTAAAGCAATGGGTAAAAAGCAAAAGGCCATGATGGACAAGCTCAAAGCCCAATTTATTGAGGGTTGCCTTGAGCGAGGCCATGAACAGAAAAAGGTTGAGAAGGTTTGGAACGACTGGGAGGCATTTGCTCAGTACGCCTTTAACAAATCGCCCTCAACCTGCTACGCCTACGTATCGTACCAAACAGCATATCTAAAAGCCCACTACCCCAGCGAATGTAT
>CAZTFJ010000033.1:0-2257 GCA_964612255.1 uncultured Rikenellaceae bacterium
CGAGTACGTTGGTGGTTATTTAATTCTTATTCTGCTTGTACCAACAGGTATTTACTTCACTTTTAAGTATCGATTTTTGCAAGTATCGCATTTTAAACATGCTTTACGCTTAGTGGCAGGTAAGTACCACGATAAGGAAGAAACTGGCGACGTGAGCCATTTTAAGGCGCTTACAACGGCTTTATCGGGTACTGTGGGTACTGGAAACATTGTGGGCGTATCGCTTGCCATTTACCTTGGTGGACCCGGTGCCATTTTTTGGATTTGGGTAACCGGTTTTTTTGGTATGATGCTAAAAATGGTGGAATGTACTCTTGCCCAAATCTACAGAAAAGTAAATGCCGATGGGTCAATATCGGGCGGACCAATGTACTACATTGAGATTGGGTTAAAAGATAAGCTGGGACGGTTTGCCAAGCCCTTGGCGCTTGTTTTTGCGGGTGCCGCCGCCCTTTGCACGCTGGGTACGGGCAATATGGCCCAGGCCAATTCTATATCCGATGTGTTAAATACTAGCTACAATGTTCCTGTTTTGGTCACAGGAATTGCCTTGTCATCGCTTGTGCTGCTTATTATTGTTGGCGGGTTAAAGCGCATAGCCAATGTAACATCAACCCTGGTGCCGTTTATGGCTGCGTTGTACTTCTTATCTGCAATTATTGTTCTTGCTGTACACTGGCGCGATATTCCCGGAGCATTTGGATTAATTATTAGCGATGCTTTTACCGGTACTGCTGCTACTGGAGGGTTTGTGGGCTCAACATTTATAATGACCTTGGTTTGGGGCGTTAGGCGAGGGCTGTTTTCCAACGAGGCTGGTCAGGGGTCGGCACCCATGGCGCATGCTGCTGCAAAAACACAGCATCCAATGCGTGAGGGCTTTGTGGCTTCGCTTGAGCCGCTGGTTGATACTATAATTATTTGTACCCTTACGGCTTTGGTGGTTGTAATTACTGGCGCCTGGAAGTCGGATATTCAGGGCGTGGGTATGACCATTGAAGGTTTTCAGGAAGGCATGGGGCGTGTTGGACTTGGGGGCGTTGCAACTCACGTGGTAACCCTTGGTCTTTTGCTATTCGCTTTCTCAACCATTATTAGCTGGTCGTACTATGGTAGCCGTGCAGTTCAGTATATGTTTAGCGATAAGGCAATAAAGCCGTTCTACATTGTATTTGCGCTGTTTACTTTCTTTGGTGCAATATTGGGTATTGATATTGTGTGGAATTTTGTTGATATGGTTATTACCTTTATGACCATTCCAAACCTAATTGCTTTGCTTTTGCTTGCACCCGTTATGACCAAAGAGGTGAAGCGTTACAAGGAATTTTTGAAACAGGAAAAACTGATGGCTGGGAAGTAGTAACCCTTTCATATTATTTGTAAACCAAGCCCCATAATTTATTTTACGGGGCTTGGTTTTTACAGGTGGGGTTCCGAAAAACTAATTGGGATTACTAATTTTATCTATATAATTATTAATCAGTTGTACTGCATTATAGGTTCCGTTTTCATTCAATATTATTCCTGCTGCATACTTACATTTCTGTTTTATATTCTGATTATTTTTTAATTGAACAATTGCATTTGATAGGATATTGCTGTTTATTTTATTAATATTTAATGGTTTAGTAGCATATCCTAATTTGTGAATAGCAGATGCTCTCGCCTTTTGGTCGAATATATGCGGAATAGGAATTGAAGGTAGTCCTGCCCTTAAAACTTCTGCAGTTGTGCCAAAGCCAAAATGGTGAATAACCATATCAACCTGTCCGAGTAACCAGCTGTAGGGTATTTGTTTTGCTATGTACACATTTTCTGGAGAAGATGTTTCTGCTTCGTTTAAATCGGGCATTATCAGGATTGCCCTTGAACCCGATTTATCGAGTGACTCACAAACTATTTGATAAAGATGTTTTGTTTGTTCCTGCTTGTGAAACATTGATCCAAAAGTTATCAGTATAGGTGTTTCACCGCGTTCAATAAAGTTCAATAATTCTTGAGGTGGGTAATAATCGTTTGGTGTGTTTGCAAAGAAGTACCCGGTTATTTCGGTTGAATTTTTCCAATTAGGATTTTGTTTCTGTAAGAATAAGGGCATTGGAATTAGGGCAAGGTAAGGGTACGGTTTATTGTCTTTAATATTTTACATAATATCTGTTTTATCTTTTTTAGTTTTTCTCAAATTTATTATTTTTATTTCTTAACTATAACTCTTCCTATCCTTATAAAAGTTTATTCTTATTCTTAAAACTATTTT
>CAZTFJ010000033.1:2267-9615 GCA_964612255.1 uncultured Rikenellaceae bacterium
TTGGAATTAGGGCAAGGTGAGTGTACGGTTTATTGTCGTTAATATTGTGCACATGAAGGTCTTTACTAAAACGAATGTATGGTTTGCCAAATATTGCTCCCATAATTTTATCGGATAAATACACGCTAAGCTCTTTAATGATGTTTCTTGATTTCCAATACTCCTTTGGAAGTCCCATGGGGGCTATGGTAATCTGAATAAAGGGCTTGTTTAGTATAACTGCTTCAGCTTCTCCAACAATACCGTGACCAATTATTAAGTCAAAATCCTTTAATGCCGATAAAAGGTCCTTGTGACAATTTCGTAGGGTATCGTAAATGAAATTTAAAGCGAATTTAAAGCCCTTGAGATTGCTCGATGAATTTTCGACAAATTGTTGTGCAGAGGAGTTAATATCGATGTTATCGCCAACCGAGATATGCGAAAGTCCATAAAAACTCACTACCTGTTTTGCCCAAGGGTGGGTTAATACCGATACTGAATGACCACTTTTCTGCAATTCAATTCCAAGTGCAATGTATGGCTGTATGTCGCCTCGTGAACCAATGGTTGTTAATGCTATTTTCACAAGAATAAAAGTTAGTTATATGTCTGAATAATAGCAGTGTACACTAAAGTGTGAAAGAAGTCGCTCTTTCGCTTGTGGAACCCTCATATATTATTCATAGTCTTTTGTGTTAACTACCTTAGATGAGGGTTTCATCAAAAATCAAATTATGATATTTTACCGAGCAATTCTTCAATTTGACTTAGATTTCAACATCTTATCTATCACCATTCGCCCTATATAGCATATCGGCCGATTGTAATAATTTCAATTTTAGGCTGGGCGAAAGGTCGGGATTCTTTTTAATCCAGCTGTTTACAATTTGGTATGCCTCGGGCGAGGAGTGACCCCAGAGAGTGGCATCGAGCCAACTTTTTGGAAAAAAGATATCGCCTGTTTGCTGTATTTCGGGGAGTAAGTTTAGCGATGGCTCAATAAAGCGGATGCTAAAATCGGAACGAAGAGGATGGTGCAACCACCTTAAGGCCTCGGAAACCCAGGGTTCGGGTTTGCGATGAGTTGGATTCTTAAGCTTTTCAAAAAACTTAATCCTATCGCTGGGGTTTGGCGATACGGCATTGAGCGTAAAATCGAATTGTGCAACCCGGTCGGGGTTGTCAATGCGTTCAATTTCGCCTAAAGCAATAACATGGTATAGTTCTGGTTTGCGAATCATTAGCTCGTAGGCCAGTCGGGTTCTCTCGCTTTCGCTAAGTTTCAAATTTCCAACTGCTTGGTTTTCCCATGCAGCGTAAAGCTGTCCGTACGATTTATTGGATAGGAATATGGATGTTAGCGTTGACAGAACGGCCCTTTTCTGGTCTGCTGGCAGATTGCCATACATCATTTTCCAGAGGTTGTCCTCAATGGTTATGGCATTGGTATCGCGTAGGTCGTAATTGGCAAATTGCCAAAAAACTGTTTCTAATACGTTTAGCAGGTAGTTTTTTAGCTGCGACTCGGGCTCTTGCGCAACGCAATGGCTAACAAATTGCAAATAAGTGCTTGTTGATATTTTTCCCTCAAGGAACAGTTCGAATAGCGATAAATGTTGGGCTGCTCTTGCCACGGGTGATTTGGCAAGATGTTTATTGGTTAAGATATTTGTAAGGGCAATACTATCGGGAATAAAGTAGCCATAAGCCATACCATTGGCATTTACAAGCAGGGTTTTTGTTTTGTTATCAAGCAAATTATCAACATTAAACGTTGATGGTAACTCTTTTACAAAAAACGATTTATCTGGTGTTTCTATGCTGCCGTTGCTAACGCTAAACCACATTGGGGGGAACGGGCTTGTGTTGAGCGAGTTAAAATTAATGGTTTTAGAATCTATATCAACTGTGTACCCAATGGCGGGTCGTCCAGTTTTTTCTGTCCAAATTTCGGCCCAGCTTACAAGGTCGTTATCGGTATGCTTATCGAGTATTTTAACCAGCTCACTCCAATTGGCATTACCCATTGAATATGCATTTAAATACTCTCTAACGCCTTGCTTAAATGGCTCTTTGCCCATAATTTTAACCAGCTGCTTCATCATGATTGGCGCTTTGTGGTATATAATATCACCATAAAGTGTTCCTGCGTTAAGCATATTACTTAAATCCTGCACAATAGGATTTGCCCCTTGGGTTCTGTCAACCGAGTAGGCGCGGGGGTAATGCGATAGCAAAAAGCTAAGCTCGTGGTTTATGCTAGGGTACTGCGGGTTAACAATTTGATCGGCCATATATCCCGCAAATACCTCCTTAAGCCAAACATCGTTAAACCAACGCATGGTAACCAAATTGCCAAACCACTGGTGCGAAACCTCGTGGGCAATAAGGTTTGCTTGACTAAGTTTCTGGTTTTCGGTTGGGTTTTCATCGAGCAGTAAACGGCTATCGCGATAGTATATGGCTCCGGGGTGCTCCATTCCGCTGTACTGAAATCCGGGCAATAAAATTATATCGAGCTTTGAAAATGGATGCGGAATACCCGTGTAATCCTCGAGCCAGCTTAACGATTGTGCATGCAGATTAAATATGGTTCCAAGGTTTCGGTTAAGCTTATCGACATTGGTTTCTCTGTGATATAGAGAGAAGGTTTTACCCTGCACTGTTTGGGTTACTACCTTAAAGTTGCCTGCGGTAAAGGCAAAAAGGTAGGTGCTAATTAACTCACTTTCGTTAAAATAAACCTCTTTTTGAGTTTGGTTGGTATAGCTTATGGAGTCAACTCTTCCGTTCGATACTGCGGTCCACTGAGCAGGAATGGTGAGCGAGAGCCTAAATTTTGCCTTTATGTCGGGTTGGTCGAAACAAGGAAAAACCGTTGATGCGCGGTCGGGCACAAGTAAGGTGTATAAATAATCGTCGCGACGATTTAGCGAACCATCGTTTGATGTAAAACTTATAGTTACCGAGTTTTTACCCTTATCAACATACCTCTTGGGAACTATAATATGGCCATTCTGCTGCTTGTAGCTAATGCTTTTCCCTTTTATCGATACCGATTTAACCATCTGCTCCAATGCCCTAAAATCGAGGATAACGGGCATTTGCTCGCTTACGTTAAAAGTGATGTTTGCTGTACCGGTTACGCTGTCGGTTTTTAAACTGGGAATATTGAAATGCAGCTGGTATTCCACTTGGCTGATTGTTGATTTGCGATTATTTGCCAAATCGTACGAAACACCTTCATCTACATCAACCTTTGAACACCCAAACATGATTGCCAGCAGTAGGACTAGCGGTATATATTTCGCTTTACGTTGCATATATTATTTTTATTAGCAAGTTAAAGAAAATCTATAGAAAAAAGCTGATTAAGCTATAACTATTTGATAAGATAAACTCTACACCGGAACCTTTTTAACTCGCTGTTTTCGATTAACCATATATACTCCCAGCAAAACAATTACAATGCCTATTATTTGTATAATATTCACCGTTTCACCATCGGATATGCCCCACAGAATTGCGAAAAATGGGATGATATAGGTTACCGAGGATGCAAAAAGCGCGTTGGTATATTGTATTAGGTTGTTGAATATAAATAGCGAAAGAACCGAACCCAGAGCAGATAGCGTTAAAACGGCTGCTAGGCTTTGCCAAAAATAGGGCGATTGCCAGGCGGCATTCAAATCGGTAAAAAGTAATATTATTCCGGCAACTGGACCTACCATAAAAAACGAGAGGCTTGTAATTTGCAACCCATTCATATTAGGCAATTTAAATTTCACCTCATTTACGTTAATACCATAACCTATGGTTGCAATAATAACGTATAGAGCATAAGAGTTGGCTCCAAAAATTGCGCTAAAATCGCCACCGGTAATTAGTGCCAATGCACCAATAAATCCTATTATAACTCCAATAATTTGATTGCGCCCGGGCTTGTTACCATAAAAAAGGATACCCACAATAAGAGCAAAAAGTGTAGCAGAACTATTTAGCATCCCCGATAGGGCGCTGGAGATATTGGTTTGCGCCAGCGCGAAAAGAAATGCCGGAAAAAATACACCAGCATATCCTACCACAGCTATGCTTTTGATGTTTGTTTTATTAATCTTTTTAAAATGCTTTACGATGAGCGGTGTAAGTAACAACGATCCAAAGAAAACTCTAATGGCTGCCATTTGTGTAAAAGAGAAAGCTACTAGCCCCTTTTTCATGAGTATAAACGAGCTACCCCAAATTAGGGCTAACGCTAGCATAGCTAGCCATTGCCATGTTTTTTTAGTTAAATCAATCATATTTAAAATCGTAATTAATAACAGTATGGGATAAGGTGTAAATACACCAACAAAGTAAAGATGGTTTTTCGACAAAAAAGCTTAATTTGGCAAGCATTATTCCTTAATTAGAATAAAATTGCATAAATCAATAATAATCATACTTTTAATATCTCTATCAATTCCTATTGTTAGAGCCCAGAATACTGTTGTCGATAGGTTTACTCGGTTTAATAGGCTAACCGTAAAAGATGGGTTAAGTCACAATACTGTAAACGACATTGTGCAGGATGATAACGGTTTTATTTGGTTTGCAACCGAGAATGGCCTTTCGCGATACGATGGATACTCGTTTGTGAATTTTTTTCATAACCCCGAAAGCACTAATTCAATTCCGGGTAATTCGGTATTAACCTTGGCCATTGACAATAGCAACTCATTGTGGATTGGCACAACCGAAGGCCTCTGCCAGCTAAATCTTTCAACAGGTAAAATTAATCGTTTTAAAACAGCAATTGGCAACCCAAACACACCTCGAACTAACCACATTCGCAAGCTTTATTTCTCTAAAATTACTCAAAAGCTATGGATTGAAACCCTGGGTGGGGTTCTAACGTCGTTCGACACAAATACTAAGGAGTGGAATCATTTCTCGCATGAGTCGAGTAGTCAACCATACTACCGCTACCACACAATTTTTGAAGATAAGAATAGCTACATCTGGGTTGGTGGACGCAACACGCCAATTATCCGTTTCGACCAAACCAGCGAAACGATATATGCAATATACTCTTCTGATGTGAATAGTGGGGGCAAGCGCGAGAACGACTTAGCCGATATTTTTCAAACATCTAAAGGTGAATGGTTTGTGGTAGGGCTCGATGGCATTTACCAGTTTTTTCCTGAAAAAGAGCAATTTAATAAGATATATTCATCATCGTCCTTTTCAATTGTAGAGGATACCGATGGCCATGTTTGGTTTGGTTCTGGTTCGGGCCTGCTGAAATACAATCCCATAACTAAGGTTTTTAGGGCATACAGGAATAACACTAACAATCCATTTTCTATAGTAAATAGCCACATTAATAAAGTGTTTATTGATAAGGATGAGAATATTTGGGCTGGAACACGTGATGGGGTTGCCTTGCTGAGCCAATCGTCTAAAGATTTTGACTACTACTTCCATATCCCAGGTGATGATGAAAGCCTATCGGGCAATGAAGTTACTGCTTTAGCCGAAGGGCAAGATGGAACGCTTTACGTTGGTACAGCGCACCACGGACTAAATATTTTAAAGCCTGGCGAAGATCGGTTTAGCAGGATAAAGGCCAATTGGAAAAGTGAGAACTGGTTATCGTCGGAGCGAATCAGAAGTTTATATTTCGACTCAAAAGAAATGCTTTGGATTGGACTTTGGTCTGGCATAGGGTTTAATAAATACAACCCCAAAACCAAAGTTTTTAAACGCTTTGCATACGATCGTAACTCCTTTAAATACGACTGGTATAATGCTTTTTTAGAAGACTCTCAGAATAATTTTATTGCAGGTATTTGGGGAGCCAAGGGAGCTATGCATTTCGATAGGAGCAAGGGTGTTTTTACCAATAAGCATTATATTACCTACAGCAAACCTTACAGCGTTCCAATTGAGGGTATTATGCACGACGGAAATGGAAATTTCTTTATGCTCTCGCGGCCCTATGTTGGAAACCTATTCCATTACTCAACTGCAAATGATACTTACAAGTCGTATGTTCAAAAAGAACATAATGGAGCTTTTGAAAAGGGTATAAGCCCAAGCTTACCATTTTTATTCAATAGTTTAAGCCATATGGCAGCAAATGGCAGAGGACTTTCTGTTTTTGCTACGGATAAAGGAATTTTTCTTTGGACAGAAAGCAATGGTTTTAAAACTGTGGTAAATATTGATATCAATCCCTTAGATATTAAAATTGCTGATGATAATAGTATTTATCTACTACAGGATAAATCGGTTAACGCATTTGACTTAGATGGAACCCAGACTTTTAAAATGGAAGTACCCCAGAGCATAGTTAAAAAAATTATGCTCCTAAATTCCGATTCATTACTGCTTATTGGCAATAATGAGTTATTTGTTGGACCCATTGAACCAAAGGTAACGTTTAGCAGCTACCGCAGGTTGCCATTCAATATGTACGGACAGATTAATTATGTTGATATTTTTGAGAATTATCTTTGGATTTCTACAACCACCGGTCTACTTCGTTATCCTATTAAACAATTAGCAAATCCTGATTTTAGCCCCCAAAGCGGTAACCTTTTATTCGATATCCCTGTAACTTCTACTCTTACTGTAAATAGCGACAAGATGCTGGTATTTAGTCCTTTGGGGATTTATGTGCTTAACCAGCATACAGGCCTGCATGAGCTAATTCAGTTTGAGGATGTTCCCGATGGATTTAGCACCGCAATTCAATCGGCAACTCTTTTGAACAATAACACCATTTGGGTTGGTATAGAAACAGGCCATTACCAAATAAATATCGACACGGGCTCTATTATTGACACCAATCTACCCGATTCCGATAGGCTGAGCTCCCACCTCACATCAACGCTAATGGAAGATGCTAACGGCGATATTTGGGTTGGTACTACCAATATGGGGCTTAACCGTATTAATAGGGCAACAGGTTTTGTAAAGCATTTTTACAAACCCGAAATACCCAGCAATTATATTAATGCTACGTTGGAGGGCACCGATGGTAAAATATGGGTAGCCACCCAAAAAGGACTTTGCTACATAGTTGACGATAACGTGGTTCAAATATCAAACATTCCACCACAGCTCGATATACGCTCACTGGTTGAAGATGAAAAAGGGTTCATTTGGGCCGGAACAAACAATGGTATTGTGGTGGTTAACCCTCAAACTTACGATATTAAAATCCTAAATGAGTATTACGGATTTCCTGTTTCCAACTTCTCAAGAGCGGGAATTTGCCTTAGCAGCGCCGCGTGCGGGACGAGAAGTCCAAGGTCTACCGCTGCCTGCGGCCGTTTCCGGTGGACCGGCTCGAGGACGCCCTGGTCCTGGGGCAATACAG
>CAZTFJ010000033.1:9625-13082 GCA_964612255.1 uncultured Rikenellaceae bacterium
AATGGTTTTCTGGTTTTTAATACTGCAACCTATTGGTCTAACTCAGCTAAAACATCCGAGGTGACTTTTACCCATTTTAGCCTATTTGGTAAACCAAAGAATTTTTTTCTTACAAATGCCGACACAATTAATCTTACTCATACCCAAAACTTTTTTACCCTAAGTTTTTCTGCTTCTAATTATGGCTATGGTAAGGGGCCAACATATTATTATATGTTAGAGAATGTTGATCCAACTTGGGTTCAATCGCAAGATAATAGCGTGTCGTACACAAACGTTGCGCCTGGACGATACACATTTCTTGTGGCCACAATATCGCCGCAAGGTCAGGTTTTGGGAAAAACATCAACGCTAACAATTTTTATTAAACCTGCATTTTGGCAAACCCTATGGTTTAAGCTAGCCATAATATTAATTGTATTAGGAGGTATTTCTGCATACTCGTTCACATATATCCGTCAAATAAAATCTTCACAGCTCAATGTAGAGCTAAAGCAGCGTTTGCTCATCTCGCAAATGAACCCCCATTTTATATTCAATAGCCTGTCTGCCATTCAGAGTTTTATGTATCGGAATCAACCCGAGTAGGCTGGCAACTACTTGTCGTCATTCTCAAGGCTTGTTAGGCTAATTCTGGAGAATTCCCGATCAGCTTTTATCACTGTATTGCAGGAAAAACAAACCCTTGAGCTATACCTCGAGCTACAGCAGCTTCGTTTTCCTAACCGGTTCGATTTTTCAATTGAGTTTGATAAACAGCTCCTGGAGGGTGAGTACCAAATCCCCCCGATGCTTGCACAACCTTTTATTGAGAATAGCATTGAGCACGGAATTATGCATAAAAATGGGTTTGGTCATATAGCCATCGAGTTTAAACTAGTTGACAATAGCCTACTGATTATTGTAGAAGACGATGGCGTGGGAATTGAAAAATCGATGGCAATAAACCTAAATAGGCGCCTTTCGCATAAAAGCTACGCAACCTCTATTACTCGCGATAGAATTAAAATTTACGCCCCCAAAAGACGCAATAGGGCTAGTGTAACGATTATTAATTTGGCAAACGAAAACAAAGAGGGAACACGTGTTGAAATTTCTCTCCCTCTTGATTTGCCACATAAACGATAAATTTAAGGTATATGGCAACCATTAATGCATTGCTAGTTGACGATGAGCCACGGTCTAGAGAATCGTTAAGGGTGATTCTGCAGCGCTTTTTCCCCGAGGTAAATATTGTGGGAGAGGCTGCGGGAGTAAATGAGGCACATCAGGCCATTGGCAACCTAAAACCCAACACCGTTTTTTTAGATATTAACATGCCCGATGGTACGGGTTTCGATTTGCTAAAACGTTTCGAGGTTATTGATTTTAAGGTGATTTTTGTTACAGCCTTTGAGGAGCATGCGCTGGAAGCTATTAAATTTAGCGCATTCGACTACATACTAAAACCCATCAACACAAACGAGTTACGCCAAGCTATCGATAAGCTGGCAAGCAGCTTTCAGGATGTTGATGATATGTCGGTTAAGATTAAAGCGTTTTTTGCGAATATGCAGGAGGCCAACCAAAATAAACGAAAAATTGTGCTCAAAACGGCCGAAAGCATCCATCTGGTACCTGTGCAAACAATTGTTCGATGCGAGGCCGATGGCAATTATACCAAGGTATATATCGAAAAGCAGCCCAAGCTCTTAATATCGAAGCCCCTCAAATTTTTCGAGGATATGCTCCACGAATTTGGCTTTGTTAGGGTTCACCAAAGCCACCTGGTTAACATCAATCACGTGGTGCGTGTTGATAAGGTTGATGGTGGTGTTCTAGTGTTTGCCGATAGCTCAAAGGTTCCCATATCGGTTCGTAAACGTGAGCAACTTTTTAATCTACTTGAGAACCTGTAGCCAATAGTTTTATCTATTCTTGCCAAATACTAAAAGGGTGTAAACGAATACTAGCTGGATAATGCTAGATAGTAGACACCCCTTTTTTAGATATAAGTTTGCTACTACTTTGGCGTAAACAAATTGTTTATGCCTAAAGCCATACTTACAAGCCTTAGTCCAGCAGAAATATGCAGTGTCGAGCCACACTCGATACCTGTAGTATTATGGTTTTATGCTAATAATACCATTCCAAATAGCATTGTAGTTCGCACGTGGAGCACTTCAACCCCGCTTAGGGGAAAGGATGAAAACAATATTGTTGCCATGGGCGAAAGTTTCTTTGTATTATCACTGCAGAGTATTGTTCGCTTTCAGGAGGGCGATGGTTGCGAGAGTATTGTTCACACCAGCGGTGGCGACTTTTTTACCATTAAATCAACCTTTGAGAAATTTGCCAATTCGTTAACAGGTTATGGCTTTTTTCTTATTCACCCCGAGCATCTTATCAACATAAATCATCTCAAATCATTTGTACAGTGCAATGCCTTTGTTACCCTTACCAACTCCGATGCGCTGCCAGTAAGCTTGGGTAACGATAAAAGAATTATCGATTACTTAAATTCACAAACCATACTATAAATCAGAATATTATTAACTAATCAAATGGAGGAATTACCTATGAAACGAATTACTTTAGTTTTAGCAGCAATCATTTACCTTGGCCTTTCGGCTGGTTATGCACAGCTTTTCCCAAAGGTTGATAAACCTACAGCAGACGATAAAAGTTTGCTGGTTCTGCAATTTGGTCGCGAAAAGGCCGATGGTAGTGGCTACGAGATTGTAATTAATAACAATGCCAGTGGTTGGGCTCCCGTAGTTAAGGGGCCTGATGGCGAAATTATTCCTTTCCGAAAGTACGACAACGCAGCCGATGTGAATAACATTTTCTACTCGGAGAACCTAACCGCCGGCGAGTACACCTTGGTGGGTTTTTACCATGTTTACGTAGACTACGGCAAGCTCGAGGAGTACAAAAAGGAGGTGAATAACCCTAACTTTATTATGAGCTACGAGCCCTATGCCGATAATTCGTACCACATTAAGCAGCTATTCGAGCTCGACGAACCGGTAAAAATAAATCTAGAGGCAGGTGTGGTAAAATCGCTAGGTAACTATGCTGTTAAGTACGAGTGGGTTGCTGGCGGATTTGGTACAACCGACGACCGCTGGAAAGCAAAAGAAGGTGCAAAAATTGTTCTGGCCGAACCTCTCGACGAGTACATTGCCCGCTACATCAAAACCTGGCGCACCCGCGCTTGGAAAGCTTGGAATGCCAAAAATCCGGTTGAAGCGCTTTAGTTTTTAAATTAATGCTGAGTATTGGCTACTAGTTTTTTTCCTAGTAGCCAATACATTGTGTTTTTAATGACATTAAACAATCTTTTATGGAGAAAAATCTACCAAAAACAGTTGCTATCGGTTTCTTAATGTTATTGGCTATCCTTTCAAATGCCCAACAGAAGGGAACAGTTACCGATATCGAGGGCAATACATATCAAACTGTTGTAATCGGTAAT
>CAZTFJ010000034.1:0-12757 GCA_964612255.1 uncultured Rikenellaceae bacterium
TTGAGTTTCAGCCTTGCGACCGTAGTCCCCAGGCGGTACACTTAACGCGTTAGCTTAGCAAGCGAACATCAACTTTGTGGGGTGTTTCTCTAATTTCTTGCTTTGTCCAATCGGTAATTTTCATAATCTGGAATTATTAGTTAACTATTTCGTGTTTTTACAAAATTTACCTAACCTCTATTAAATTTCGAATGGTATTAAACAGGTGGCAAACCTCCTCTCGGTGGTTAAACGATTTGTCGCCCATTTGCCAACGTTTTACCATCATCCGTAGCGAACCAATTATCATAATGGTAAGGTACTTCGATTCAATTTCGGGTTTTATCTCACCCTTTGCTTGCCCTTCGGCAACCAATGCCTTTATTACATTGCTGTTACGATCCATAATTTCTGCTATTTTTTCCTGCAAAATCGGCTCGTTGCGAAAAATCTCTTCGGAAAAAATTACGCTTACAAGTGACGGATTGCGCTGAAAGGCTTCGAAATGACCATCAAAAATGCATTCAATTCTTCTTAAAGGGCCATCGTTTCTATTCACTTGCCTTAGAAACATTTGTTCACCGCTACTTTTAAAGTAATCGAGTATTGCTAGCAGAATGCTGATTTTGTTCTCGTAATGCCTATAGATGGCGGGCTCTGAAATACCAATCCGTTTGGATAGGTTTTTAATGGTTAGCCCCTGTATACCTATTGTTGAAATAATTTCCAGTGAGGTGTCAATTATTTCTTGTTGTCGCTGGGTTAGCATAGCATTAAATATTTGGTTTTGCTTTACGCTTGTTCATTATCATATTGGTAACAGCAAAAATAATGAATAGTAAACCAAACCACACATGAAGATGTATCATTAAACTATGGCTTGGTTCAGTGCCAGAAATGTAAAGAATAAAAAGAGGGATTGACGTTAAGATTGTGCCAATAAACCCAATCATTTTAAGTAAAGAAATAATTTTCATAGCTATCTCTTTTAAAGTTGATCAATCTATTTAACGCACAAAGTTAGTTAATGTTCACTAACTTACAAGGATTTGCAAAAAAAAATTTATTGTAACCTAAAAATAATATGTAACATATTGTATATCTGAAATAATAGAGTTTGGCTAAACTAACATTTAGAGAGGTTTTACATTGCCTTTGCATTACAAATACATATATTTGTAATTTAAATTATTCCTGTAAATTTTAAAAAATAATATCAGCGCACCTTAACACACCAAAATTGTTCATAACGTAGTATTTTCACATTAATTAGGAATTAGCAAACAACCAATAGAATAAATGCTCCGACTTTTAATCGCAATAATATTCATTCTTACGCAAGGTATTGCAATCAATTTATTTGCAGTAACAATCTACCAAAACCCCGACTCCACAAAAACCAAGCAATCGAAAAGTACTCCTGGAGTTCCCTCCGATTACGACTGGATAGTTTTTTTTGATGGGAAGGAAAAAGAGGTTGAAGTTCGGAAAATTTCGGAGAAGTATGTGTTTGTTTCCCAACCTGGCAGTATGGAGACCGATTGGGTTGACCGAGGCAAAGTGAAATCGATATACTACAGAACGGGGGCTGTTGAGCAACTATCGACAAGCCCCCAAGAGATGAGAACGGTGAAAGATTGGCGCTCGGTAGAACTAACCAGAGAACCTGGCGAAACCGAAAGCATGATTAAGCTTGAAGATATTGACGTTCGGTTTGAATCGCAAACACGACAACACTACAGAAGTGCACAAGCCTTGGAGCGAAGCGCCGAAATAATGATACTAAAACAAGCGGCTAGTTTAAATGCCGATATCGTGCTAATAAACTCGGTTAACCACATTAGGGCTTATGGTGATCCCCCGGCCATTGCCATTAAGGCAACGGCCTTCAGAAAACGATAAAGCCTACTCTTCAACTAATTTTTCAAGCTGCTTACACAAGCTTTCATGGAGTTCAACTAGCCGTTTGCTCTTGCCATTGAGCAGATGCTTTATCACGTTTAATCTATTTGCTAGAATATTTGCCCACTTCTTCCACTCAAAAAACACTAAAAAGCTAACACCATACCCAAGGGCATACAAAACGGTATAAAGCAAGTTTTTAGCAAACACAGCAAATAGCGTAACCTGAATTATAAACATCAGTAGTGCAAGCACAAGCCCCACAACATAACGAACGCTGCTTATAAACTGCTTGTCGTCAAACTTTTTGCTTACCCAATTTGAAACAGCCACTGGAATAAAAATGTTAACAAACGAGGCAATAAACAGTGGTATGGTAGCTAGTAATAGTACCCCAAAAGGAACTACACCCGCTTTTTGAACTGAGGTGAGCGGGAGATAACCAGCAGGTATTTTCCTCCGCTCTAATAAAAGCCTATACTCCAGAGCATCGGCAGCAAGCAACAAGAAATCGTCATCATTATGCTCTCGGTACTTGTTAATGGCCCGGATAATCAGCTGCTGTGTATCAACAATATTAGCATGGCTGTATGGTATTCCTCTTTTTTTAAGTAACTCCTCAGCAAAACCTTCAATAAGCACTTTGTAAACGGAGTAATATTTCTCCTCTTGAATATCAATCATTTCGGCCTTAATCCCCTTTTCAAGCCTAGCAATAAGCATATTATAGGCTTTGGCAGGATTATCCTTATAGATACACATAAAGGGTTTAATGCTAAAGGGTTCTCCAAAGCGAATGAGCAGTTTACTCCTAACCTTTATGTAGTTGGTGTAATCGAGGCCAACGGGTACAATTACAATATCTAAAGAGCTATCGGCCTCGTATGCCTGTAGGGCAATGCGAGCCACTCCTTTTTTCAAGGGTCTCAATCTTTTCTTATCACCATGATTGCCCTCAGGAAGTATTACCAATCCGTTTTTATTCCTGAGCACATCAATGGTTTTATTGAAAATTTCATCGTTTTGCTGCAAACTATCGTACCCATCGCGGATACGATAAATAGGCAACATCTTGAGATATGTTAATATTTTGCGTATGGTAGGTTTCTTGAAAATATCGGCTCTGGCCAAGTACACAGGTTGCCATGCCTTTAGGCAAAGAATGGCAAGCGCATCCATTAGAGCGTTTTGGTGATTTGGGGCAAAAATTAGCGTTTTACCCTTAGGCAAATTTTTAAACCCAGTAACAGTGGTTCTGAAATAGAAATGGAAACCCAAATCGACCAGATGCTTCAACATATAGTAAGATAAAGACCACTTCTCAATATTATCTCTTGTTGTTGGCATAGTAATTTAATTTGTTAAGGCAATTTTACACTACTCAATTGGTTTACGACTAAAGATGGCTGCAATAATTAGCCCTGATAGAATGTGCCAAATACCCCACCAAGCAGCAATAAAGGCCATTCCACCTAAACCATTAAAAAGATTAGGATTAAAAATAAGCACCAGTCCTAATCCAGAATTTTGTATTCCCGTTTCAATGGTAAGCGTTCGCCTATCGGGCCGGGGTAACCTAAACAGCGATGCAATGGAAAACCCGGTTGTGAGTGCCAATAGGTTGTGGATAAAAACAATGAGCAGGATGAAATGAATATAATCTAAAAAGAATTGAAAGTTCGAAGCTAATGCCGAGGCAATAAACCCCATAAAGGCTAAAAGTGAAAACCACTTAAAAGGCTTTGTTATTTTTTTTGTGATTTTGGGGAACTTCTGTGCAAACCATATACCCAGTGCAATTGGAACCCCCAACAAAATGAATACGGTTTGCACCATCTCCCACACATCGATACTAATTGGTATTACCATATCGGCAGTTCCGGAATATAAGCCAGCCCAAAAGGCAAAATTAAGCGGTGTTAGCACAATAGCCGAAAGCGTTGCAAAGGCCGTTAGGCTAACCGAGAGCTCTATGTTGGCCTTCGAAAGGGACGATATGAAGTTGGAGATATTCCCTCCTGGGCAAGCAGCTACTAGGAGCATACCCAGGGCAACACTAGGTGTAGGTTCAAGTACAAGCACTAACACAAAGGTAAGGGCAGGTAAAGCTATAAACTGCGAAAATATTCCTACCAATGCCGATTTTGGCTTTTTGATAATCTTTTTGAAATGCCCAAGCTTAATTTCAAGCGCCACGCCAAACATAACAAAAGCCAGGGTAATGTTCATCAGCAGCAATCCACCCTTGCTAAAGTTAAGCCTAATCCAATCAAGAATTTCCATCTCTTTTTTGATGTGCATCTCCACATCGGTAACAGCACCTTGGGTAAATTCAACCCTATGCCTGTTGGTATAGTAAAAATCGACACCCGAACCACGTCTCGTTGGTTCTCCAGCAGTTTCAATCACCTCATCCTTGGCCATACCTATTCTTAACATTGATATGGGACGGGCAGTTGCCGCTCTTTTGCTTTTACGGTGAACTGGCTTAATGCGCTCCTTTACCCTAATATCAACCACCTCGTTATCCACAATAACTACCTGGTCTTTCTGATAAAAAAAACGCTCAACGAGTTTTGTTTGGGTTGGTAATCCGGCCACATTCACCACCTGCAACGAGTCCATACCAACAGTTACGCTCTTTATAAGCTTGTGGTAATTTTTAGCCTGTGCAATGTTGGGATGCATAAAGAAAAAACACAGCCCAAGTAATACAACGCTAGCAAAGTATTTTTTGGAGTAGAATTTTCTCATCAACATAAAGTTTTATTAAACAAGCACGCAAATTATAAAAAAAAGGCAGAACTACTATTCTGCCGTTCATTTATTATCGGTTACAGGGCTAATTATCCTCGCCTAAAATTTTACGAAGTAAATCTCCTTGCTCCTCATACCCCTTCTTCCCAAGTAGGGCAAACATATTCTTTTTGTAAGCCTCAACTCCTGGTTGATCGAACGGATTTACATCAAGTGAATAACCGCTTACCGCACACGCTTTCTCGAAAAAGTAGATTAGATAACCCAACGAGTACTCGCTAATTTCAGGAATTTTGATATTGATATTTGGCACTTTGCCATCGAGGTGAGCCAGCGTAGTGCCCAGCTGAGCCATTCGGTTAACATCCGATAGGCGCTTGCCGGCAATGTAATTAAGCTCATCCAAATTATCGGAATCGTAAGGTATTTCAATATTCCTGCGTGAATTCTCGACAGATAGAACGGTCTCAAAAATCATACGCTCACCATCCTGAATGTACTGACCCAATGAGTGTAAATCGGTAGTAAAATCGACCCCAGCAGGGAAAATGCCTTTATTTTCCTTACCCTCACTCTCGCCATAAAGCTGTTTCCACCACTCAGCTAAAAAATGTAGTTTTGGAGTGTAGTTAACCATAATTTCTACCTTATAGCCATTTGCGTAAAGCGCATTGCGCGCTGCGGCATATAAACAAACCGGATTCTCAGCAAATGGCATCTCGGGAGTAGTGTTATGCTCGGCATCGGTAGCTCCAGCAATAAGCTTAGAGATATCGAAACCAGCAACAGCAATAGGTAGCAAGCCAACTGGTGTTAAAACCGAGTATCGGCCACCCACATTGTGAGGAATAGTAAAAGTTCTGTATCCTTCCTGGGTAGCCAGCTGCCTAAGAGCCCCTTTTGACGAATCGGTTATGGCAACAATACGATTAGCGGCCTCGTCCTTGCCTACTTTCCCCTCCAAATGCTGCTTTAACAACCTAAATGCAATGGCCGGTTCGGTAGTGGTTCCCGATTTTGAAATAACAATAATGGAGTAGGTTTTGGTCTCGAGCAGCTCTAGCAGTTCAGAGTGATACTCCTCGCAAATGTTATGTCCCGCAAAAATTATTTTCGGATTCTTTGCCGATAGCTCATCGGCAAAGGTATGGTTTAACGCATCGATAACGGCTTTGGCTCCAAGGTACGATCCACCAATACCCACAACTACCACAACATCGCTTTTACCCCGCAATTCTGTGGCCACCTCATTTATCCGCCTCAGCTCATCTTCGGTTGTTGATGATGGCAGAGAAAGCCAACCAATATAATCGTTTCCTTTTCCTGTTCCGGCATGTAGTGATTTAAGACTCTGCTCAACAACCTGCTCTAGTCCAAATACCTGATCATGCGTTGCAAACTCAAATACATCCTCGATATTGATGCTTAATGTGCTCATAATAGTTGTGTTTACTGTTGCTAATGAAGCTTATCTGTTAAAATTTTCATCTCTATTGCGGGTGCAATTCCCTCGTAAAGGATATTGTAAACCGCTTGGCTAATGGGCATTTCTATTCCATACCGCTGGTTTATCTCGTAAATACAATGCGAAGCATAATACCCCTCTGCAATCATATTCATTTCGAGCGTAGCCGATTTTACCGAATACCCTTTGCCAACCATAGTGCCAAAAAGCCTGTTACGGCTAAACTGCGAGTAGCAAGTTACAAGTAGGTCGCCAAGGTAAGCCGAGAGGCTTGTTTCGCGTTTATCGGGGTAAGTTTCGTTAAGAAACTGCTTAATTTCAAGTTGGGCATTACTCACCAACACGGCCAAAAAGTTATCGCCGTAGCCAAGCCCATGAGCTATTCCGGTAGCTATTGCATATATATTTTTGAGCACCGTGCTGTACTCTGTTCCATAAATATCGGTGCTTAGCACAGTTTTAATGTAATACGACTCAAGGTAAGAAGCTATTTCAACAGCAGTTTCTTCGTTTTTGCATGAAACGGTAAGGTAGGATAGGCGGTTTAGCGCAACCTCCTCGGCATGCGATGGACCGCTAATAACCCCAATGTTGGCAAATGGTACCTTGTAATGCTGATTAAAAAACTCGGCAATGGTAATATTTTCAACGGGTATAATGCCCTTAATTGCCGTTACCACAAACTTATTGCTAAGCGACTCGGTAAGGGGTTCAAGCCATGCTGTTAAAAACGCCGATGGTATAACAAATATTAAAATATCCGACTCCCTAACTACCTTATTAATATCGTTACTAATATTTAATCGGGGTAAATTAAAGCTCACTGAGCTTAAGTAGCTAGGGTTATTGCCATGCGAATTTATGTGAGAAATAATTTCTGGCTCCCTTATATACCAGTTTACCTGCTCATTATTCTCATGCACAATTTTTGTGATGGCTGTTGCCCAGCTACCACTTCCAATTACTCCTATGCTTTTCTTCTGTTCCATTTCGGCAAATTTTATACACCCTTTGTGCACAAAATAAGGTGCGGCATTGCAAACACGGCAAAGGTATGCAATATTTTGCAAGGATGTTATTTTGAGTACAAAAGTATATTCAAACGAGTTTTTACAGCTTGTAGTCGATATCCGATAAGTGAGCCAGGCAAACTAACTGGTTAGGCACTTAATCAGATGAGGCTGCCAAGGTGTTGTAGTTATCATCAAGCTCATCCAGGAACTCATCAAAATACTGAATATCTTTCACCCTTAGCTGTATGCTCGTAACCCCTCTGTAGCTATTCTCGTTAATGCTATAGCATACGCTAAACGGCGATCCTTTTTGAATCTTTTTATAGTGATGCGCCATTTGAAAAGCTATCCCCTGAAAAATTTTGGGGTTATCCTCCTGAATTAACGATAGCTTAAGATGATCGCGCTCAGCACCCACCAGACGACTATCGCCAGTATCGTAAACATTTTCGGTTACAAATACAGGAGCCATATTACCAGGCCCAAAAGGTTGAAACTGCTTTAATATCCTGTAAAACTTATCAGATATTTCGCCAAAATTTAGCTTGGCATCAATATCAATTTGAGGAATAAGCATTTCGGGTTCAATGTGTTGGCTCACAAAGTTCTCGAACCTTTTTTTAAACTCAGGCACATGCTCAACCTTCATGGTAAGACCAGCAGCATACATATGCCCACCAAAATTCTCAAGCAAATCGGAGCAAGCCTCAACGGCTTGGTACAGGTCGAAGCCAGGAACTGAGCGTGCCGAACCTGTTGCCAATCCGTTCGACTCGGTAAGCACCACCGTTGGACGGTAATAGGTTTCAATCAAGCGAGAGGCCACGATACCCACAACCCCTTTATGCCACTCGGGGTTAAAAAGTACCGTCGATTTTTTATTCTGCAACTCCGGATTGGTTGCAATTAGCCTGAGCGCTTCTTGGGTTATGGTTCTGTCTACAGACTTTCGGTCGTTGTTACACGAATTTATCACCGAACCCATTTCAAAGGCGCTGCTATCGTCCTTGGCGCAAAGCAAATCAACAGCAGAATTACCCGATTCCATTCGTCCGGCCGCATTAATTCTAGGGCCAATTCTAAAAACAATATCATCAATGGCAATGGTATGCTTCTCTATGCCAGCAAGTTTTATAATAGCTTTTAACCCACGGCTAGGATTGTTATTTAGCTGCTGCAACCCAAAGTGGGTAAGGATTCTATTCTCATCAATAACCGGAACAATATCGGAAGCAATACTAACCGCCACCAAATCGAGAAGAGGATAAAGTTCTAACAATGAGATACCTTTAACCTTGCAAAAGCCCTGCATTAGCTTAAAGCCAACGCCACAACCCGAGAGCTCCTTAAACGGATAGCTGCAGTCGGGTTGCTTGGGGTCCAGCACAGCCACTGCATTGGGTACCGATTCGCCTGGCAAGTGGTGATCACAAATTATAAAATCAACTCCCTTTTGCTGAGCAAAGTCAACCTTCTCAACGGCTTTTATACCACAATCGAGGGCAATAACAAGCGAGTACCCTTGCTCAATGGCAAAATCGATGCCTTTGTACGAAATTCCATACCCTTCGGAGTACCTATCGGGGATGTATGTTCCAACGGAGTTGGCATGCTTGCGCAAGAATGAATATACCAGCGCAACGGCAGTGGTTCCATCCACGTCGTAATCGCCGTACACCAGAATTCTTTCGCCTGCTGCAATTGCCTTTTCAATGCGTGCCACCGCCTCCTGCATTCCTTTCATGAGGAAGGGGTCGTACAGATCTTCGAGAGCCGGCCTAAAAAATTTTTTGGCCTGCTCGTAGGTTTCAATGCCACGCTGCGCCAACAGGTTTGCCAAAATCCTGTCGATACCCAACGAGCCCATTAAACCTTCTACCGTGCTGGGGTTACCAGCTTCTTTATAGTTCCATCGCTTTTTCATCAAACGTAGATATGCCAAACACCTCTGCAAACTGGAGAAGCATCTCGCGCTGCACCGATTCAAAATCAATCTCCTCTCCCAGCTCCTTCTGCATCGATGTTACACCTTTATCAACAAAACCACAAGGGTTTATGTATCCAAAGTAATCGAGATTGGTGTTGACATTAAACGCCAGCCCATGCATAGTAACAAAACGGCTGGCGCGAACTCCTATTGCGCAAATTTTGCGTTCCTTTCCCTTTTGCCCCACATCGAGCCACACACCAGTTGCACCATCGAGGCGCGACGCCACAATGCCATATTGCTTAAGCGTTCTAATTACCACCTCCTCAAGCAGGTTGATGTATTGCTTTAGATTGATATTTAGGGCTTCGAGATCGAGAATTGGGTAGGCAACAATTTGCCCAGGGCCGTGGTAAGTTATATCGCCACCACGGTTTATATGATAATAGGTTGCACCAATCTGCTTCAACATCTGATCGTTGATAAGCAAATTGTTATCGTGCCCGCTTTTTCCTAATGTGTAAACGTGTGGATGCTCACAAAACAGAAGATACCCCGATAAACTCGTATCGGACTGTTTACGGTGCTCAAGCACGTTGGCAAACAGCTCTTCCTGATAATCCCAAGCCTTTTTGTAGTCAACTAAGCCAAGGTTTTGGTATTTTATGGTTTGCATTTATATGTTGATATTTTTTATTCATCTAATCTCTTTGAGCAGAACATTTTTACTCGCCCTGCTTGGCTGTTTCCTCGGCATGGTACGACGAGCGCACCAATGGACCACTCTCCACAAATCTAAAGCCCAACTCCTTTGCCTTTGTCTTGTAATAATCGAAAACTTCGGGTGTTACGTACTCTTCAACCGGTAAATTATTTGCTCTGGGCTGTAAGTACTGACCAATGGTAACGGCCTTGCATCCTATTGCAGCCAAATCGCAAAGCGCTTTATCAACCTCTTGCTGGGTCTCGCCAAGCCCCACCATAATGCCCGACTTGGCAAGGTAGCCATTTTTTGCAATATGAGCAATAACGCTTAGGCTTTTTTGGTATGTTGCCCTTGAGCGAGCTGAAGGGGTTAACCTCTCTACAGTTTCAATATTGTGGGCAACAATGTCGGGGTTTGCACTCAACACCACATCAATTAGCTGGGTGTTGCCATTAAAATCGGGAATCAGCACCTCAATTTTGGTATTGGGGTTTTGCCTGCGCACCTCAACAATTGTATTGTGCCAATGCTGTGCACCCTCGTCGGGTAAATCGTCGCGAGTTACCGAGGTTATAACGCAGTGGCGAAGCTTCATAAGCTTAACCGATTCGGCCACCTTAGCAGGTTCAGCATCGCTTGGCGGTAGTGCCTTGCCCGATGCTGTGGCGCAAAACCTGCATGAGCGCGAACAAATTTCGCCTAAAATCATAAAGGTTGCTGTTCCGTTGCCCCAGCACTCGCCAATATTTGGGCACATCCCGCTTGAGCAAATGGTATGTAAACCATGCTCTTTTACCACTCTGCTAACCCTTGTGTAACCACCTCCAGTAGGCAGTTTTATCTTTAGCCATGAAGGTTTTCGCTGTATATGTTTTGTATTGTTCGAGGCCATCGTGCAATTTAAAATCAATCTACAAAAGTAATAAAAAATGAATGGGCATTGACTTATTCCAAAACAATATTCACGCCCCTTGAAATAAACGATTTATATAGTGAAACTTACAGCTACATTCGAGGCAAGAGTGATGGCTTACTACCCAGTATTTGACAACAGGTCATCCCCTTACTGGATAACGCTTAGTAAGTCAGGGCTTGACTCCAAGTCAATCCCTGGGTAGTATCCAACAACAAAAAAAGGGATGCTCAATGAGCGCCCCTTTTCATTTATTTGGTATAGCTATATTTACTCGTTTTTCTTAAGCACTTGGTCAATCATACCGTACTCCTTGGCCTCGGTGGCGGTCATCCAGTAGTCGCGGTCGGAGTCCTTCTCAACCTTATTGAATGGTTTGCCCGAGTGCTGCGCAATAATATCGTACAGCTCCTTACGGAGTGAAAGAATTTGGCGTGTGGTAATCTCAATGTCCGAAGCTTGCCCCTCGGCACCGCCCATAGGCTGATGAATCATAACCCTTGAGTGTGGTAGGGCAGAGCGCTTGCCGCTGGTTCCGGCACAAAGCAACACGGCACCCATGGATGCGGCTATGCCTGTGCAAATGGTGGCTACATCGGAGCTTATGTACTGCATGGTATCGTAAATACCTAATCCGGCATACACTGAACCACCAGGTGAGTTTAGGTAAATCTGAATATCCTTGGTGGGGTCGTTCGATTCGAGGAATAGCAGCTGCGCCTGAATGATATTGGCCACATCGTCGGTGATGGGTACCCCAAGGAATATGATTCTATCCATCATAAGGCGAGAAAAAACGTCCATCTGCGCAATGTTTAGCTGGCGCTCCTCGATTATGGTTGGGTTGATATAGCTGTTGTGCAACGACTGATACCGATGCATACTGAGGCTGCTTATGCCCTTGTGCTTGGTAGCATATTTTTGAAACTCGCTGGGTTTTCTAATCATAGGTGATATTAATTAACGGTTATTACTCTTTTTAATTTGACGATAAAGATATTAATCTTTTTTAAAACCAAATAAGAGTAACAGCAATTTGGGGCAAAGGTTTGCCATATGATTTCGAAAAAAAAGCGGGAGCAAAACTCCCGCCTAATATATTACTTTTTGCTTTCCATCATCGCCTTAAACTCATCGAAGCCAATCTCCTTCTCATCGAGTTTAATGGTTTCTTTCAGCCAATCCATCACCTTGCCCTCAATAACCTGCTCGGCCATTTTGCGGCGCTCTTCGGGCTTCTCAATCATCTCCTTGGCGTACTTGTCGATAAATTCGTCGGGCAGCTGACCCATACCGTACTGCATCATCTGGTTCATAATGTAACCTTTGGCCATACGCTCAAGTTCGTCCTGCTCAATCTTAAATTCCTGCTCGGTGGCAATCTTATCGCGAATTAGCTGCCACTTAAGGTCGTTCTCAAAGTGAGGATAATCTTTCTCAACCTGCTCGTGGGTAAATTTACCCTCGTTAATGGCCACTAACCAGCGAACAAGGAACTCTTTTGGTAACTCAATCTTGAACTTGTCGATTAGCTTGTCGCGAACATCGGCATAGAACTTGCGCTCGGTATCGCCTTTAAGGTTTTGCTGAATACTCTCGTCGAGCTTTTGGTGGAACTCCTCCTCTGACTTAACAACACCCTCGCCAAATAGCTTATCGTACAGCTCCTGATTCACCTCGGCTTTTTGGTATTTCTGTACCGATGTTATTGTAGCCTGGAATAATGGTTCAACATTACCCAATTCTGCCTTATCTATCTTTAGCAATGCGGCTCTGTCGGTCTCGTTGGGGAACGCTTTGGTTACATCAACCACCATTACATCGCCGTTTTTAGCACCAACAAACTTGGCCTTTTGATCCTCGTCGGCAACCAGCATCACAGAAATCATTCCCTCGTCAACGGAAATACCATCCTCTTTTGGCGTCTCGTCGGCATTGAGCTCGGTAAGAGTAGCTTTAAGCAAGCTCTCGGCATCAGCCTCCTCTGCATCAATATAGCTTCCGTAACGACCCGAGATATTCTCGATGTAGCCCTGACGCATCTCCTCGTCAATCTTGATCTTGTAGTAGGGAGCTTTATCGCGCTTCGAGAGCT